>JASHUC010000222.1 GCA_030040235.1 Gammaproteobacteria bacterium
TACTTCGTGACGGTGCGGCGCGCGACCTTTACCCCCCGGTCCGCGAGCAGCTCGGTGAGCTGCACGTCCGAGAGCGGATTGCGCCGATCCTCCGCGGCGATGAATTCGCGCAGCAGCGCCCGGATCGCGGTGGCCGAGCACGAACCGCCGCTGGTGGTTGCGAGCTGACGTGAGAAGAAGCGCTTGAACGCCACCACGCCGCGCGGTGTCGCCATGTATTTGTGGCTGGTCGCGCGCGAGACGGTCGACTCGTGCAGCCCGAGCTCGTCGGCGATCTCGCGCAGCGTGAGCGGTCGCATCGCGAGATCACCGTACTCGAAGAAGTTGCGCTGACGGGTGACCACCGCTTCGGCGACGCGCTGAATCGTGAGGAAACGCTGCTCGAGATTGCGCACGAGCCAGCGTGCCTCCTGCAGATGCTGGGCGAGCAGCGCGGTTTCGCCCTCGCGCACCTGGCGGAACTGCTCCGCATAGCGCTGGTTCACCCGAATGCGCGGATAGATCGCCGAGTTGATCGAGACGAGCCAGCGCTTCTTCTCCTTGCGCACGATCACGTCGGGCACGATGGCCCGAGGCTCGAACGTGCCGAGCTTCGATCCCGGGCGCGGATCGAGGCTGCGGATGAGATCGAGCGCGCCGCGCAGCTCCGGCTCGGTGCAACCCAGGGTCTCCTGCAGGCGCTCGTAGTCTCGCGCCGCGACGAGCTCGAGCTTGTCCCGCACGGTCGCGAGCGCGAGGTCCATTGCCGGGGTCTCCGCGGCCAGCGCATTGAGCTGCAGGCCCAGGCACTCGGGCAGATCGCGCGCAGCGATCCCGGGAGGCTCGAGCCTCTGCACGATGCGCAGTGCGGTCTCGAGCTCGTCCGCGGCGATGCCTGGGGCCATGGGCGCAAGCTCGGCGAGGCGCTGCCGCAGGTAGCCGTCCTCATCGAGCGCATCGACGATGAGGTTCGCGAGCTCATAATCCCGCTCGGTCAGTCCGAGCAGGAGCAGCTGCTCCCGAAGCTGATCACGCAGGCTCGAGGGCGAGGCGGTCCACTCGGTCCAATCCGGTGCATCGTCGCTGCTGGAGCCGCCGCCGCCGATTCCCGAGAAGTCGAGGTCGTCTCCCGTGGTGGTGCCCGCCTCCTCGCCCTGAGTGCGCCCGTCGGCGCTCTCCGGAGCCTCCTCCAGGAAGGGATTCTGGGCGATGGCCTGGTGCAGCTCTTGCACACACTCGAGGGCGGAGAGCTGCAGCAATTTCACCGACTGCTGTAGCCGGGGCGTCAACGTGAGCTGCTGCTTCAGGCGCAGCCCGAGAACGGCATTAGTCATGATCCCCAGCTTTCCTTTGCAGCGAGCCGACCCTTCCTGAAGCAACAGCTATGCCAAATGCCTCGAATGCGCTCCCGCAGCTGAATTGCCGCGCTCTTTCGCCCGACACCTGCTCTGCGGCAGCTCGGAAAACTTGCAAGGACGTGTAACAACGTCGGCACGGGCTGTCGCGGAACGGATTGCAGGAGGCGGCCATTCGTGCCGGCTTCGACGCGCACCTGGCACGCGCGGCGCGCGGAGCCGGCCGCCGCAGCAGGCGCACAGTCGAAGAGCTGAGCCGCCTTCCGTTCGAGGGTGGCCCTCAGATGCCCGATTGCCAGGTGCTCGGCATTCCGGCCACACCGATCGCCCCCTCGATGGTGAGGCACGCATCGCGCGCTTCGGGCTGCGCACGCAGGCTCCGCGCGATGGAATTGAGGAACGTGCACATCAGAGGAACGTTCGGGTGCGGCGCGTGCAACTCCGCTTCGACTCGATCTATGAGCTCGACCATGTCCTCCTGATCGCAGCGCGGGAAGGTCATCGTCAGGACGACCTGCTGCACGGCGACCAGGGCCCGGTGTATGGCTTCCTGGTGCTCCCCGTTCATGGGCCGATTGAACTCCAACCGCCCCCGACGCGCAACTGCTGCGGAGCGCGGGCAAAAAAAAGCGGGCTGGTCGCACCACAGCCCGCCAAACGGGGGGTCTTCGGCTGAAGTCACCGCCGCGGCTCCGAGCCGCAGCGTCTTCCAAACTCGCATGCCCTGTCGCAAAGGGCGTTCCCATCACCCGCTGCAAGTGATGTGCCATCCGGGATCGCCTCGCGTGCGTTCATGTGCGCAGCGCACCCGCGTGGCACAGTTCGTGCTCGAACTGCTGCAGCGCGACTGCCCTAGGGGAGCCAGCCCATGCATACGCAGGACACCATTCGCATTCTCAACCGACTCACTCGTGTCTGTCGGGACGGCGAGGCATTCTGCCGCGTAGGCGCCCGGCGCCGGCTTGCAGCTGACCTGCGGTCCTTGTTGCGGAGTCGAAGCGAGGAGTGGGCGCGGCTGGGCGATGAGCTGCAAGCGCTTGTTTTGTTGCTCGATGGTGACCCGGCGCTGTCCGGGACGGCTGCGGCGTCGGTGCGACGCGGGTGGCTTTTCCTGCGCACCGCGCTCTTCGGGTCGCCCGAGGCGGCCGTGATCGACGCCTGGGAGCGGATGCAGAAGGAGGCGTGGAGGGGTTACGCCGAGGCGGTGAGCGGATACCTCCCCGAGCGCATTCGCCGCACGGTGAGCCTGCAAGCCGATCGCATTTCGGATCGGTGCGATCAGGTCGGGTCCCTGCGCCTGCGGCCTGCGAGACTCACTGGCAGCACCCCGCACACCGTGTAAATTTTGCCGCGCGGCGCAAAATGTACGTCACAAGGAGTATCGCCGTGCTCGCCTGGGTCGCGTGTGCGGGCGTTGCGGTCGCCGCTGCGCAGAGCGACACGCTGGGTGCAGCGTTCGGGCGCCCTTAATCTTGCGCAGGCGATGCCGCCGGAGCGGCGCGATCTGGAGCGCTTCGTGCAGACCGTGCACGGCAAGTTCGTCGACGCGAATATGCGCGCCGCGCAGCCGCGCGGCCACGATCCGGCGAGCCAACGCGGATCGGACTCTCGGCTACAATAACGGGCGACAGCCGTATTGCTGTCGCGCGGTCGCGACGACTACCCAGCTGCTTCGGATCGTTGCAACATGGGTGCGCGGCAGACGACATAAATCGACACGCGGCGAGCGAGGCTCACATGGCACATGCGCTGATAGTGGACGACGATCCCGACGTCGTGGACTGGCTGCAGGAAGTAGCCCGGATGGAGGGATTCACGATCGCGCGCGCCCATTCGCTGCGCGAAGCGCGGATCGAGCTGGGCCGCCAGCGCCCGGACGTGCTGCTGACGGATCTGCGGCTGCCGGACGGCGAGGGCATCGAGCTCGTGCGCGAGCTGGAGAAGCCGGATGCCACCGAGGTGATCGTGGTCACCGGCCATGCGACGGTCGATAGCGCCGTCGCGGCGCTGCGCGCCGGGGCGAGCGACTACCTGGTGAAGCCCGCGGATCTCGAGCGCGTTCAGGCGGTGCTGCGACACGCGAAGAAAACCTCCGCCCTGCAACATGAGATCGGGCAGCTGCGCGAGGAGCTGCGCAAGCTGGGGCGATTCGGGCGCATTCTCGGCGGTTCCCCGTGCATGCAGGTCGCCTACGATCAGCTGAGCCGGGTCGCGCCGACCTCCGCGACCGTGCTCTTGATCGGCGAGAGCGGCACGGGAAAGGAGCTCGCCGCGCAGACCTTGCATGAGCTCAGCCGCCGCCGCGAGGCGCCGTTCCTGCCGCTCAATTGTGGCGCCGTGGCGCCGCAGCTGATCGAGAGCGAGCTCTTCGGTCACGAGCGAGGCAGCTTCACGGGAGCGGACCGGCAGCACAAGGGCTTTTTCGAGCGTGCGAACGGGGGAAGCATCTTCCTCGACGAGATCACCGAGATGCCCATGGAGCTGCAGGTGAAGCTGCTGCGGGTGCTCGAGACGGGGACTTTCACCAGGGTCGGCGGCACGCAGCAGGTCGCGAGCGACGTGCGGGTCATCGCAGCGACCAACCGCGAGCCGGAAAAGGCGGTCGTCGATGGCAAGCTGCGCGAGGATCTTTACCACCGGCTGAACGTATTCCCGATCCGGCTGCCGCCCCTTCGCGAGCGCGGGTCCGATATCGAGCAGCTGGGGCAGTACTTTCTCGACGAGCTCAACAGGACCGAGGGCACGCACAAGACCTTCTCGCGCGAGAGCCTGGCGCGTCTCTACCAGTACAACTGGCCGGGCAACGTGCGTGAGCTCAGGAACTACGTCCAGCGCGCCTACATCATGGCCGACGATCAGATCGAGTGCGACATCGGCGCGTCCGATCAGGCCCCGAAGCCCGACGACGCCACGACCATCACGATCCGGGTCGGCACGCCTCTCGAGGAGGTCGAGCGGCGCGTCACCATGGCGACGCTCGCCTATTGCGGGCACGTCAAGCGCAAGGCCGCGGAGATCCTCGGGGTGAGCCTGAAGACACTGTACAACCGGCTCGAGGCTTACAACGGCAAGGAGGCCGGTGGCGGTGAGGAGAGCGGCGCCAAGGGAGCCGGAACGGCGCCGGCGGGCGTGGGCTCGCGCGGCGGCGAGGCGGCCCAGGGCGGCGCCGCGCACTAGCCGAAGAGCCGGTGCGAGCGAGCGCCGCATCCTCCTCCTCGAGGATTCGACCGCGCTCAGCAAGCGGCTGGTCGATCTGCTCTCGGAACCCGGGCGGCTGACGGTCACCGCGCAGGCGGCGACTCATCCGAGGCGTGCGCAAGCTGCGGGAGAGCCCATCGGGCGCTCCTCATTTCTTGCGCTTGAGGCCGCGCAGCAGCGCCGCCAGCACCACCCAGCGCACGCGCGGATTGGCGAGCACGCGAAACAGCGTCCGGCCCGCGCCGGCCGCCCATCCGAGCGCCCGCCGGCGTTCCCAGCGCGCGAAGGCTGCGGCAAGCGCCGCGCGCTGCACTTCGGCCTCGAGCTCCAGCAGTTCCTGACGGCGCGCGATGTATCGGGCCCGCTCCGCGCTCACGGCTCTTGGCTCACCGACTCCCGGTCGACCTGGCCCAGCGACTCCCGGTCGAGCCGCAATTGGGTCATGAGCCGCGCAAACAACGCGTCGCGTCGCATCGCTTGCCTGAGAGCGATCCAGCAGCCGACGCCCCCGAGTGTGAACGCCCCGAAAAGGGCCCCGAGGACGATGAAGCGCACGCTCGGCTGCAGCGAGAGCGCGACCCAGAGCACGAGTGTGAATCCCGCGAGCCAGGTGCAAAGCGCGGCCACGATGGCGAGGCGCAGCTGGCGCATGATCCTGAGCTTTTCCTGCTCGAATTCGATTGCGAGCATCTCGAGCCGCGTCTGCACGATGCGCAGCAGCTCAGCGAGCAACGATCGGCCGCGCGCAAAGAGCGGCTGCGCCCCATCGCTCATGGCGGGCTGGCCACGCGGCGCCCCGAGAGCAGATACCCGATGGCGACCCCGATGCCTGCGCCGATCGCCACGGCCATCCACGGATTATCCTGCATCCACTGCTCGAAGGCGGCGGCTGCGCGCTCGCTCGGCCGCTCGACATCGCGATCCATTTCCGCCAGGCGCGCTCGCGCCGTGTCGATGCTCTCGGCGACGCGCGCGCGCAGGCGATCGAGCCGCGCGTCCACATCGCCTGAAAGGGCCCCGAGCAGCGCCTCGGCGTGATCGACGATGGTGCGCAGCTCCTCGCCGATATCAGTGTTTTCCACGTCCCGGGTCCCTCTCAAACAGCATTCAATCCTATCAGAAGGCCGGGGAGCCGGGCCGAGCAACTATCATTCCCGCGCGCCGCTCAGTGCCCCTCGAAGGCGAGCAGCGTGCGCACCGGCACGCCGAGGCCGGCGAGCTTGCGTGCCCCGCCGAGCTCGGGCAGATCGATGATGAAGCAGGCGCCGAGCAGCACCGCGCCGAGCGAGCGCAAGAGCTTCACAGCTGCCTCGGCCGTTCCACCGGTGGCGATCAGGTCATCGACCAGCACGATGCGCTCGCCCGGAGAGATCGCATCGGTGTGCATCTCCACCTCATCGAGGCCGTACTCCAGGGAGTAGGCGACGCGCACGGTGCGGTGCGGGAGCTTGCCTTTCTTGCGGATGGGCACGAAGCCCGCCGAGAGCTGGTGCGCCATCGCGCCGGCGAGTATGAAACCGCGCGCCTCGATTCCCGCGACGTGGTCGATCTTTGCTCCGACCCACGGCTGCAGCAGCGCGTCCACCGCGCGCCGGAACGCAGCGGCGTTCCCGAACAGCGTCGTGATGTCCCGGAACTGAATCCCGGGACGTGGGTAATCGGGAATCGTCCTGATGAAGGACTTGAGGTCATCGGGCGCCCGGGGGTGCATCGCGGACTCGGTCGCGGGCTCATGCGTCGTGCGGTCATTCACATCGGCTCACCTCGTACACCCAAGATAGCAGAGCGGGCCGCAGCAGCGTCAGCGTCGGTGTTGCACCGCGTCAGCTGTACGTGCCGCACCGGCCGACGGGGTTCGCTTACACTGCACCCCTCGCGGAGGAGGTGATGAGGTGAATACGCGGGAGCTTGGCCGCTCGGGGCTGATGGTCGGTCCGCTGGCGCTCGGCGGGAACGTGTTCGGATGGACCGCGGATGAGGCGACCTCGTTCAAGGTTCTCGACGCCTTCGTGGCCGCCGGACTAAATCTCATCGATACGGCCGACGCGTATTCGCGCTGGGTTCCGGGCCACCAGGGCGGGGAGTCCGAGACCCTCATCGGCAAGTGGCTGAAGAGCCGCGGCACCCGCGCCCGGGTGGTGATTGCCACCAAGGTCGGCGTTGAGATGGCGCCGGGAGAGCAGGGGCTCTCGAGAGCGTACATCCTGCGTGCGGTCGAGCGTTCGCTGAAGCGTCTCGACACCGACTACATCGATCTCTATCAATCGCATCGCGACGACCCGCAGACGCCGCTCGAGGAGACGTTGAGCGTCTACGGCGAGCTCATCAAACAGGGCAAGGTGCGCGCCATCGGCGCTTCGAACTTCACGGCGGCGCGGTTGCGCTCGGCGCTCGAGCTCGCCGCGGCGCGCAGACTGCCGCGCTACGAGAGCCTGCAGCCCAACTACAACCTCTACGATCGTGCGGGATTCGAGGGGGAGCTCGCCGAGCTTTGCCGGAAGGAGCATATCGCCGTCATCAGCTACTTCTCGCTCGCGAGCGGCTTTCTCACCGGCAAGTACCGCTCGGAGGCGGATCTCGCCAACCGGGCGCGCGGGTATCGGGTGAAGGAGATGCTCAACGAGCGCGGATTTCGCATTCTCGCTGCGCTCGATGCCCTCGCGCGCGAGACCGGCGCGACCGCGGCGCAGATCT
>JASHUC010000223.1 GCA_030040235.1 Gammaproteobacteria bacterium
TCCTGCAGATGAAAGGGCTTGGCGAGGTAGTCGTCGCCGCCCGCCTCGAGGCCGCGGACCCGGTCGACAGGATCGCCGCGCGCGGTGAGGAACAGGACCGGCGTCATGATGCCGCGCGCGCGCAGTATGCGGCAGACCTCGAAGCCATCGCGCCCGGGAAGCATCACATCGAGCACCATGAGATCGCAGCGCTCGCGGTCGAACCATTCCACCGCGCGCTCACCGTCGTGCACCGTATCGACGGTGAAGCCTTCCGCGCGCAGGTTCTCCGCGATGCCTGCGGCGATCGCCGGATCGTCTTCCACGACGAGGACTCTGTAGGGCGAATCGCTCACGAGAGCTCCACCGCCGGCCAGACGAGCACGAACTCCGCACCGCGGCCGAGCCCCTCGCTGTGTGCGCTCACCCGCCCGCCGACGAGCTGCATCAGGCGCTTGACGATGTAGAGCCCGAGGCCCGTGCCGTAGTAGCCGCCGCCGGCGCCGGCATTCAACCGCGAGAACCTCTCAAAGAGGCGTCCCTCGTCTGCGGGACGGAATCCGATCCCGCTATCGCGCACGGTGAGCTCGACCTCGGTTCCGTTGCGCCGCGAGCTCACCATGATCTTGCCCCCCCCGACGGGAGCAACCGCGTTGAGGGCGTTCTCGATGAGATTGCGCACCACCACGTCCACGGCGAGCGGATCGGCGAGCACCTGCAGGCCCTCCGGAATCTGTGTCTCGATGTGTATGCGGTCCCTGCGCGCGCGCTCCTCGAACTGCCCGACCGCGCGGGCGACGGCGCCCGCGAGCCGCACCGGCTCGCGCTTGAGGTCCACACGTCCGCGCGACAGGCGCACGCTGTCGAGAATGCGCGACACCATCGTCTCCATCCGCGTGAGGTCGCCGAGCATACGATCGATCAGTAAGCGCTGCTGCTCGGGGGAGAGCTGCCGCAAAGTCATGGTCTCGAGCGAGAGCTGCAGGCTCGCAAGGGGCGTCTTGAACTGATGCGATACGAGCGCCAGGAAGCTCTCCTGCTCCTTCAGGACTTCCGCTTCGGCGTGCAGCGCCTTCCAGATGACGGCAATGCAGATGCACAGCGCGAGCAGGAAGAATCCGCCCTCCCATACATACTGGTTGATGCGACGCCGCCGCTCGTCCGCGATTTTTCTCGCGATCGCGGGTGAGAGCATGGCCCGGCCCTCGAGGATGATGACGTCCGGCAGCAGATGCTCCACCCGCTCCGGAGCCACTCCGGCGAGCAGCAGGTTGTCCGCGGCGGCGACCTGCTGCTCGTAGAGTCTCTGCACCTGGTGCACCTTGGCCACGGCATCCTGGCGCTGATCGAACAGCCACCAGCACACCTGAAAGACCGACACCACGACCAGCAGCAGCGCCGTGAGCTGAAACAGACGCGCCGCTTTCACGATCGGGATCTCACGCGCCGAGCACCGACTCGAGCGCCGCGGCGAACTCGGTCAGGTGCTCCTCGCGGTGCGCGAGGGAGAGGAAGCACACCTCGTAGGGCGAGGGCGGCAAGTACATGCCCCGCGCGAGCAGTCCATGAAAGAGCTTCGCGAAGCGCTCCGTCGCTTCCTGAGAAAGCGGGTCGGCGCGGCGTGGAGCACCGCCCGCGTGCAGCGACAGCCATGCGAGCGAGCCCAGCCGGACCAGGTGAAGCGGAAAGGGCGCGCGCTCGAGCACGGGGCGAATGATGCGCTCGAAAGCTGCGCCGAGCGATTCGAGCTTGCCCCGGCCATCATCGTGCTCGAGCGCATCGAGGGTGGCGATACCCGCCGCCATCGCGACGGGATTGCCGGAGAGGGTCCCCGCCTGGTAGGCATCGCCCTGCGGGGCAAGATGTGCCATGACCTCGCGGGAGCCGCCGAAGGCACCGACCGGCATCCCACCGCCGATCACCTTGCCGAAGGTCGCCATATCCGGGACCACGCCGAGCCGTTCCGCCGCTCCGCCGCGCGCGAGCCGGAAGCCCGAGATCACCTCATCGAAGATGAGGAGCGCGCCGTGGCGGCGGGTCTCCTCGCGCAAGCCCTCGAGAAAACTCTTCCGCTGCAGCAGCAGGCCGTGATTCGCGGGCACGGGCTCGATGATCACCGCGGCGATCGCTGGGCCTTCGCGCCCGAGGAGCTCCCGTGCGGCCGATTCATCATCGAGCGGCAGCACGCGGGTCGCGGAGGCGAAGGCTTCCGGAACGCCCGCCGAGGAGGGCCGGCCGAACGTCGCGAGGCCCGATCCCGCCGCGACCAGGAGATGGTCCGCATGCCCGTGGTAGCACCCGGCGAATTTGACGATCAGGCTGCGGCGCGTGGCCGCGCGCGCCACGCGGATGGCGCTCATGACCGCCTCGGTGCCCGAGGACACGAAGCGCACCTGCTCGAGCCCGGGATAAGCGCCCACGATGCGCTCGGCGAGCTCGACTTCCGCGGCGCAGGGGGCGCCGAAGGTCAACCCGTTGCGGCACGCCTCGGTCACCGCCCCCACGACTTGCGGATGCGCGTGTCCGAGGATGAGCGGTCCCCAGGAGCCGACGAAATCGAGGTAGCGTTTGCCGTCGGCATCGAACAGGTACGCGCCTGCGCCGCGCGCGATGAAGCGCGGAGTGCCGCCCACGGCGCGAAAGGCTCGCACGGGTGAGTTGACGCCGCCGGGGATCACGCGCTGCGCACGCTCGTAAAGCGCTGAGGAAACTCGCTCGCTCATGAGCGTCAATCCTGCTCGGCGGCCGGGTCCGAGCGTCGCAGGCGCGCCTCGCGGAAGAAGGCATCGGTCGCCTCGACGCTCGCGTGCTCGGCTGCGGCGCGCATCCCGCTCAACGGCAGATGCGCCAGGCGGTGCGCAAGGGTCGTCGCCCAGTCGGTGAGCCGCGCGGCGCGCGTCGCATCGAGATCCTGAAGCTCCCCCTTGAGCAGCCGCGCCACCTCTTGAGCGGCAATCCGCTCGAACTTCTCGCGCAGCTGCGCCAGTTGCGGGCCGATCGCGCGGGCCGCGAGCTCGCTGCGCAGCCGTGCGAGCCGCTCGTCGATGGCGGCACGCACCGGAGCGAGGCGCAGCAGATGCGTCACGCGCTCCTCGCGCGCCGTGCGCACCAGCCCGTCGAGGTCTACCCGCCGGAGCCCGGCGGCGCGCGCGGCCTCGGGATCGACGTTCGGCGGCAGGCCGAGGTCCACCACGAGCGGAGGCTCACCCGCGAGGCGGGCTCCGCGGCTGAGCTTCTCGAGCGCCTGCCTCTCGAGCACCGGCTCGTTGCTGCCCGCGGCGCAGATGAGCGCGGCGCAACCTTCGGGCGGCGCCTCGCGAAAGGCCGCAAGCGACATCGCCCGCGCCGCCAGCGAGCTCGCAAGCTCCTGCGCCGGCTCGAGCGAGCGGTTGACGACGATGAGCGGCACGCCGCGCTGCTCGAGGTGCGCCCCGCAGCGGCGGGTCATCGGGGACACCCCGATGAGCGCGACGTACGGCGCGTCCGTCGTGCTCGGCGTCGCGCCCGGGGGAAGGTGGGCGAGCACGCACTGGGCTGCGAGATCAGCGAGCGAGGGCGCATCGTGCGACTTCATGCGATGCGCATGACGCGCCATGGCGAGCGCCTCGCTCACGATGCGGTCGAGCAGCGGGCCCGCCGTGCCGGCCGTACGGGCCGCCTGCCAGGCCGCTCGCAGCTGGACGTAGATCTCCTGCTCCCCCGCCTGCGCCGAGTCGAGACCGCAAGCCACGAGAAAGAGGTGCTCGATGGCCGCCTCCCCGGTCCAGGCCCGCAACGTGGCGGAGGCTTCGCCGTTCTGCGGTTCCCGCTTCAGGAGCGTGCGGAAGATCTCGGGGCGGCAGTCGAGCGCAGGACCGTCGGCAAGCGCGAACGCGATCTCGACGCGGTTGCAGGTGCCGAGGTAGAGCACCTCGGCGCCGCGCAGCGCGCGGCGCAGCTCGAGGAGACGCGACTCGACCTCGGCGCGCGGCACCGCCAGGCGTGCCACCTGCTCGGCGCTGGCGTGCCGGTACGAGGCGCCTACGACCCCGATTCCATACATCGGCCAAGCAGACCACGCCTCGGCCGCTCAATTGTCACCGAATCGTCACGGGGCGGCGGCCCGGCCGCACGCGTCAATCTCGGCCGCCGCGAAGGAAGGCCCCGAGCAGAAAGCCGGCGACGACCCCGATCCCGAGAGCCCAGATCGCCGCCTTCTGCGGGCGCTGCTCGACGCGGCCTTGCAGATCCGCGAACCGCGAGCGGGCCCAGTCGGTGGCGTTGCGGGCTCCCGAGCGGGCAGCGTCTGCCGCCGAGGAGATATTCTCGCGGATCGAGTCGGCTGCCGCGCTGCCGGCGGACCTCAAATGTTCGCGCGACTTCTGCAGCTCCGCTCCTACCTGCTCGCCATTCGACCCGGGGGGCATGTTGTCGGCCATGGTCGGCTCCTCGATTCAATCGGAAACGGTCCTTCTCCCTGGGCGTAGCAATTGCGGCGCCCTTGCGGCATCGCGAAAGCCGCGCCAACGCAACTTCCGATCATACGCTCATTCGGCGCCGGATCCGCGCGGGTGCTGCGCGACTCGGCTCAGCGGCAATGAGCGTCGTTGTCGCCGCACGCGACCCACGCATGATTGTGATACCACCGGTGATGAGCGCGATCGTAATAGCCCTCGTGCGGTGGTGCGATGACGCATCCCGACACAAACATCAACACGAGCGCC
>JASHUC010000224.1 GCA_030040235.1 Gammaproteobacteria bacterium
AACAGGACCCGTATCGCTTTCGGCGCTCGATGCTGCAGCAGCCGAGCGCACGGCGTCAGCTCGCGGTCCTCGACCTGCTGGCCGAGAAGTCCGGCTGGGATCATCCGGCGCCGGGTCACTTCTTCGGCATCGCCGCTTTCGAGGCATTCGGGAGCGTCATCGGCTCGGTGGCGGAGATCTCCGTCAGGGACAAGTTCGTGACGCTGCACCGCGTGGTGAGCGCGATCGATTGCGGCGTTGCGATCCACCCCGACAACATCCAGGCCCAGCTCGAGGGTGGCATGGTGTACGGTCTCACCGCGGCGCTGCGCGGGGAGATCACACTCGCGCACGGAGCGGTCCTGCAGAACAACTTCAACGATTACCCGGTGTTGATGCTCGCGGAGATGCCGCGCTTCGAGTCTTACATCGTGCCGAGCACGGCGCCACCGAGCGGGGTGGGCGAGCCGGGCACTGCGCCGATCGCGCCCGCGCTCGCGAATGCGATCTGCGCCGCAACGGGCACGCGAGTGCGCTCGCTGCCGCTGTCGAAACACGGCTTTGCTCTGGTCTCGGCGAGGGCATGAACATGTTCAAACTCACGATCAACGGGACCGAGCACACCATCGATGCCGATGCCGACACCCCCCTGCTCTGGGTCCTGCGCGACGAATTGGGGTTCACCGGCACCAAGTTCGGTTGCGGCAAAGGCCTTTGCGGAGCCTGCTCGGTGCTGTTCGACGGTGAGCTCACGCGCTCCTGCATCATGCCGCTCGGCACGGTGGCAGGCCATGCGATCACCACGATCGAGGGACTCTCGGCGCACTCCGATCACCCCGTACAGCGCGCCTGGGTCGAGGAGAGCGTCCCCCAGTGCGGCTATTGCCAGTCGGGGATGCTGCTCGCCGCGGCGGCACTGCTCAAGCGCAGCCCCAACCCGACCGATGCCGATATCGACGCCATCAGCAACATCTGCCGCTGCGGCACGTACAACCGCATCCGCAAGGCCATTCATCGCGCCGCCGCGGAGCTCAAAGCCGGCGCGGACACCGAGCGCAATACGTAGCCTCGCCGCTCGAGGACGAGCCCCGTGAAGGTCGGATTGCAGGTCCCCAACTTCACCTATCCGGGAGGTGCGGCGCATCTGGCCGCAACCCTTGCGCAGATTGCCCGCACGGTCGAGGAAGCCGGGTTCTATAGCCTCTGGGTGATGGATCATTTCTTCCAGATCAGCGTCGTCGGCCCACCGGAGAACGACATGCTCGAGGGGTATAGCGCCCTCAGCTACTTCGCGGCGCTCACGCAGCGCGTGAAGCTCGGAACGATGGCGACCGGGGTGATCTACCGCTACCCCGGCATCCTGGTGAAGACCGTCACCAGCCTCGATGTGCTCTCGAAGGGTCGCGCCTATTTCTCGATCGGCGCCGCCTGGAACGCCGAGGAGGCCAGGGGACTCGGGACGCCGTTTCCACCGATCGCGGTGCGCTTCGAATTGCTCGAGGAGGCGTTGCAGATCGCCAAGCAGATGTGGTCCGGCAAGGTCGGCCCGTATCGCGGCAAGCACAACCAGCTCACTCAGGCTCTCTGCAGCCCCCAACCCCTGTCGCGCCCGCATCCACCCATCCTGGTCGCAGGCGGCGGTGAGAAGAAGACCCTGCGGCTCGTCGCGCAGTACGCCGATGCCTGCAATCTATTCGGTTCCGCCGAGATGGTGCGCCCCAAGCTCGCGATCCTGCGCGAGCACTGCGAGGCTCTGAAGCGGGATTACCGAACGATCGAGAAGACCACGCTCGGCACGGCGGATCTGCGCCCGGGCAAAATGAAGCCGAAGGACGTGATCGCCCACTGCAAGGCTCTCGCCGACATCGGGGTGCAGCACGCCATCTTCAACATCCCGAACGTGCACGAGCTGGAGCCGCTCGAGATTTTCGGCCGGGAGATCATCCCCGAGGTCGCCGGGTTCTGACCCGATCAGATGGTGAGTGTGACCGGCAAATCCCTTGGGAATCACGCCCGCGCGCCGTCCCGGCTGCGCCGCTACTGGCGCGAATCCCGCGGGCTCGTCGTGTTCCTGCTCCTGATGCTCGGGTTTCGATCGGCGTGGGCGGATTGGGTCTACGTGCCGACCGGCTCGATGAATCCGACGATCCTCGAGGGCGACCGGTTGCTGGTGGACAAGCACGTGTACGGTCTGCGCATCCCCTTCACGCTCATCCACCTCACGCGCGGGGCGGATCCGAAGCGGGGCGACATCATCGTCTTCGACTCTCCGGTGGACGGCACTTCACTCGTCAAGCGGGTCATCGCGATTCCCGGCGATACGGTGTCGCTCGATCGGGATCGATTGATCGTGAACGGAAGACCCGCGGCTTACGCGAACGCCGGCGCGCACGAGCTCGGGAGCTTGCTGCGGGCGACACGAGCCGAAGACCCCCGGGCGCTGCGGGAGTCGGGAGACGGACCGGCGCACGATATCCTGCTGTTGCCCGACCGCTGGGCACCCTCGACCTACGGCCCGCTCCTCGTTCCGCGCGGCAGATACTTCGTGCTCGGTGACAATCGCGACAACAGCGCCGATTCGCGCTACATCGGGCTCGTACCACGCCGGAACATCGTCGGCCGGGCAACTCGCGTGGTGGCCTCTCTCAATCCGGAGCGATATTACCTGCCTCGGCCGGGAAGGTTCTTCAAGTCGCTCTACGGGCGAGACGCAGGGTTATGATCGCAGCCCCTGCGTCGGCACCCCAATTGCTACGACCGTAGCGAAGCGGAATGTCGTGCGGCGAAGAGATGATGAGGAGGCGAAACATGGCTGACAACATGCCCCCGGGCCCGGGCTCCAATGGTGAGCAGGTCAGGGCCGAAACTCAGAAGGTGCGGGATCATCTGAAGGCCGCCGGTTCCGCGGCAGCCGATGCCATCCGTGAGAATGCATCCGCCGCAGCGGATGCCGCCCGCTCGAAGGCGCGCGGCGCCTCGGATTGGGCCCGCTCGCGGTTCGAGGACTTGCGGGGAACCGTCGAGCGGCGTCCCCAGACCGCGACCCTGTGGGCGCTCGGGCTCGGAGTGGTCGCCGGATTCCTGCTGGGCAGCATTCTGCGCGGGCGGGATTAGCTAAGGACGCACGGCGTCCCGGCGCCGTGCCTGTGCCGTGACCATTCGGTGACAATTCGGCCGCCCGGCCGTGCTCTGCTGGGCGGCATGTATGGAATCGGGGTCGTAGGCGCCTCGTACCGGCATGCCAGCGCCGAGCAGGTGGCACGCCTGGCGGTGCCGCGCGCCGAGG
>JASHUC010000225.1 GCA_030040235.1 Gammaproteobacteria bacterium
AGTCCACCAGTTTCGCGGGGTGACCCTCCGCGAAGCCAGCATCGAGGGCGTTGCCCTGATGTCCGTCGTCCGTAGCGGCCGTGGCATATCCCATGCGAAGAGGCGCGGCCATGGCGAAATAGGTGATGGAGCCCGCCCAGACGCCATTGCCGGTGCCGAGGAACTTTCCGTTCCAGTTCGAGGCCGGCAACCACACCTCGAAGCGGATATCCGAATCCGGCGTTGGGCGAATCGTGCCGGCAATCCGGCAGAATGCGGGCAAATGCGTGTAGGCGCCAGGGGGTGTGCCGAATCCGCCTCCGCGGCCTGCCGGAGGCTTGAAGGCGCCTGTGGCCACGCTTTCTGCGAGAGCGATCTCGACGTGCGCGAGCTTCAGGCCCGCGAGCTGCGAGCACTCGACCGCCCGGGCCGCCGGGGCCTGCAATGCCGCGAGCGCAACGACGGGTGCGACGTAGCCGAGAACGACAATCCGGTGCATGACCCTGCGGCTCCCCTTGTTTTGATTCAATCGTGCCGAGACGAGCCTGCCGATTATAGGCCGGGCAGTGCTGCGCTACCGGCATATTACACACCGTGACGCGCCTCTCACTGTCGCATCTCATTCTTTGACCGACTCGCTGGGCAGCATCGCCGGGTCGAATGAAGCTTCGATCGAATGATCGGGCTTCGGGCGACTCGGGGCGAGGAGTGCAGGGTGGCGGGCAGGACCTTTGCAGATAGAAGCGGTGATACGGCGCTCAATCGTCGACTCCAGCGGCTGGGACTCGAGGGGCAGGAGGAGTCATGGATAGACCGCTACGTGCTCTGCAACCATCTGCTGAGCCCGGGCGCCGCACTGCCGCGTCAGAAGTTCGAGGCGACGGCGCGCTTCATTCGCGATCTGGTCGCACACCGCTGGGCACGCACGCGCCTGTCGCGGGCGGAGGCGAAGCCCAAGCGCGTGCACTACCTGTCGATGGAGTTTCTGCTCGGGCGGACCCTGCGTAACAACATGATGAACCTCGCGGCCGAGCCCCTGGTGCGGCATGCGATGCAGCAGGAGGGCTGGGATCTCGAGGCGCTCATCGAGGAGGAGCCGGATGCGGGGTTGGGCAACGGCGGGCTTGGCCGCCTCGCGGCGTGCTTCATCGACTCGCTCGCTACGCTGCAATATCCCGCGATCGGCTATGGGCTGCGCTACGAATACGGTATTTTCCGCCAGACGCTCGAGAATGGCTGGCAGGTCGAGCAGCCCGATAACTGGCTTCACAACATGGATCCGTGGGAGGTGAAGCGGCCCAATCGCGTCTACGCCGTGCCTCTCAACGCTTCGTTCATCCTGCAAGGTGCGGGAATTACCGTCAAGCGTGACCGGCCCTCGAGCCTGCTCGGCATCGCCTACGACCGGCCGGTCGTGGGATACGGTGCCCATTGCATCAATACGCTGCGCCTCTGGGCGGCAGTCGCGCCGAACTCACTCGACTTCGCAGAGTTCTCCCACGGTGATTTCGCGGGCGCGGTCCTGCAGAGCGTCGCCGCCGAGTCGATCACCCGCGTGCTCTACCCGGACGATTCGACGCTTGCAGGACGGGCACTGCGCTTCCTGCAGCAGTACTTTCTCGTCAGCTGTTCGTTGCAGGACATCATCGCCCGCTTGCGCGAGGACGGCACGAATTGGTCGAAGCTCCCTGACCGCGTCGCCATCCAGATGAACGACACGCACCCGGCGCTGTCGGTTGCCGAGCTCATGCGGCTGCTGCTCGATCAGGCGCAACTTCCGTGGAATGAGGCCTGGGATCTCACGGTGCGAACGCTCGCGTACACCAATCATACTCTGCTGCCCGAAGCGCTCGAGCGCTGGCCGGTCGAGCTCTTCGAGGTGCTGATTCCCCGCAACCTGGAGATCATCTACGAGATCAATCAGCGGTTTCTCCAGGATGTCCGGCGCAGCTATCCGGACGATGAGGACCGCGTACGGCGTATGAGTCTCATCGAGGAGGGACCGGTCAGAAAAGTGCGCATGGCGCATCTGGCGGTCGTCGGCTCACACAGCACCAACGGTGTGGCCGCGATCCACTCGCGGTTGCTCAAGACGCGCGTGCTCCCCGACTTCAGTGAGATGTTCCCCGCCCGGTTCAACAACAAGACCAACGGCGTGACACCGCGGCGTTGGCTGCAACAAGCCAATCCGTCCCTGTCCGAGCTCATCACACGCACCATCGGCCCCGGTTGGATCACGAACCTCGCCGAGCTGCGCGATCTGCTCTATTTCGTCGATGACCAGGCGTTTCGCGAGGAATTCCGCGCCGCCAAGCGCGCCGCGAAGCTCGCGTTCGCGAGCTGGCTCAAAGCGGCCACCGGGCATAGCGTCGACCCGAACGCGATCTTCGACGGGCATGTCAAGCGCATCCATGAGTACAAGCGCCAGCTGCTGAACGCGTTGCACATCGTCGTTCTCTACAACCGCTTGCGACAGAATCCCGGCCTGGAGCTGACGCCGCACGTTTTCTTGTTCGCCGGCAAGGCGGCGCCTGCTTATCGTCTCGCGAAGCTGATCATCAAGCTCATCAACAACATCGCGGGAACCATCGCCGGGGATTCCGTGGTGCGCAACCGCCTGCAGGTGCTGTTCCTGCCGGAGTACAACGTCAGCATGGCGGAGCGGCTCATCCCGGCCTGTGATGTCTCCCAGCAGATCTCCACGGCGGGATTCGAGGCGAGCGGGACCGGGAACATGAAATTCATGATGAACGGTGCGCTTACGATCGGTACGCGGGATGGGGCTACGATCGAGATGGCCGAGGAGGCCGGTGCCGAGAATCTGTTCCTCTTCGGCCTCACGGCACAGCAGGTGGCCGACAGTGCCGGCTGGTACAGCCCGCACTGGCACTATGAGAACGAGCCCGAAACCCGGGCAGCCCTCGACCTGATCTTCTCCGATCACTTCAGCCGCAACGAGCCGGGCGTATTCGATCCAATCCGCGATGCGCTGCTGCGATATGGCGACCCATTCCGGCACCTGGCGGATCTGACCGACTACACACGTGCTCACGCGGAACTTCGCGCGCTGTATGGGGATGCCGAGGCGTGGACCCGCAGGGCGGTCATCAACGTCGCCTGCAGCGGCAAATTCTCGAGCGACCGCACGATTGCCGAATACGCCGACGAGATCTGGAATCTGCAGCCCTCACCGGTGCGCTAGCTGGCCGAGGGGACCGCTGCGGGTGAATTCGCGACCGGCGTCACACACTCCACACGCTCGGCCTTGATACGCCCTCCGGTGCCCTCAAGGTTGGGGCCGGGTGCGTTGGCTCAGCGTGCCAACCCCCTCACAGAGGTCCCCGCGGTTCGCGGGCTATGCTTGCCGGCGCTTGCCGGCTGACATCAGGGGTCATCTCATGGTCGCGCTGCTGGTCATACTGATTCTCTTCCTGGCCGTCGGGGGCTACCTCGTCGGGGCCTATAACGGCCTCGTGCAGGTGCGTGAGGCGGTCAAGCTCGCCTGGTCCAACATCGACGTCCTGCTGGTGCAGCGACACGACGAGTTGCCCAAGCTGGTCGAAGTCTGCAAGCAGTACATGCAGTATGAGCCCGGGACGCTCGAGCGCATCATGCGCGCCCGCTCAGGAGTGGATGCTGCGCGCACCTCCGGCAACGTCGCTTCCCTGGGAGCTGCCGAAGGCGAGCTGCGTGCGGGACTTTCGCGACTCTACGCGGTCGCGGAAAACTACCCCGACCTCAAGGCCAGCGATTCGTTCCGTCATCTGCAGGAGCGTATCAGCGGGCTCGAGACCGCGATCGCCGACCGGCGTGAGCAATACAACGATGCGGTCAATACCAACAACGTCCGCATCTCGAGCTTTCCGGGTGTGCTGGTCGCCGGCCTGGGCAATTTTCCGCAAGCGCACCTGCTGCAGTTCTCCTCCGACGAGAAGTCGGATGTGGACCTGAAGGCGGCGTTCTCGCGCTGATTCGGGGGATGACGGCCTATGACTCCGCAGGGCGCTGAGGTCCTCGCCGGCGTATCGGCGGCGTTCGCGGCCATCGGCCTTTACGGGTTTTTCTCACGCCTGCGCCGCGACAGGGCGGTCGCCGACACACCCGTTATGCGTGTTCGCTCTGCCGCGCAGGGTTACGTCAAGGTCCTCGGTCGTGCACAGCCGGCTTCGGGCAATCCCACAGGCGCCCCTCTGAGTGGGCGGCCCTGCGTATGGTGGGATTTCCGGATCGACGAGCAACAGGGCATCGACAACCGGGGCCGGCCGAACTGGGTCAACATCGAGCACGCGACCAGCGTCGAGCCGTTTGTGCTCGCCGACGACGATGCGCAGTGCCTCGTCGGTCCCGTGCATGCCGATGTGACCCCATCGGCCTCCCACATCTGGAGTGGCCCTTCGCCCCGTCCCGATGGCCTGCCGCCTCCCGGCATCAACACCGCGCACCACATGGGACCGTACCGCTACCGGGAGGAAATCCTCGAGGTCGGAGCGCACTTGTGCGTCGTCGGCGAATTTCGCTCACGGTCGCAGACCGGCGACGTGAGCGCCGCGATCGCTGCCGCCAAGGACTGCGAGGCGCAAAACCTGGGCTCCCGCATCGACCGCGTCAGCATGATCTCGCAGCCGAGCGACGGCAGGCCGTTCATGATCGCGCCGTTGACTCCCGAGCAGCTCGAGCGGCGCGAAAGCCATCACGCGTGGGGCTATTTCGCTTTCGGCTTCGTCTGGGTCGTGGTGTGTGCCTGGGCGTTGAGCCTCGCCCTATCCTAGGAGCGGGCTCGCAGGTGCCTCAGGGCCGAGTCTCGGGCGCCGAATTCTCTTGCCAGCCGCCCCCGAGTGCCTTGTACAGCTGCACCAGATCGAGCGAGACGGACTCGGTGCTCTCGACGAGGGCGTCCTGAGCGGCGTAGAGCGTGCGCTCGGCATCGAGTACGTCTAGAAAATCGACGAGTCCGCTCCGGTACAGCTCCGAGGATAGGTGAAAGGCCGCCTCACTCGACTGCACGGACTGCGACAGCGACTCGCGGCGGCTCTGTTCCTTGGCATAGGCGACGAGGGCGTTCTCGGTGTCTTCGAGCGCGACGAGCACCGTCTGACGGTAGGTATCGAGCGCCTGCTCGGCACGGGCCTTCTCAACACGGACATTGGCACGAAGGCTGCCACCCTGGAAGAGGTTCCACTGCACGCCCGGGCCGGCCGACCAATAGCGGCTCGCATACTCGAACAGGTTGCTCGTCGAGGTACTTGCGATCCCGAGCCCTCCCACGAGTGAGAACTTCGGAAAGAGATCCGCTTCCGCCACGCCGATTTCGGCGGTGGATGCCGCAAGCTCGCGCTCTGCGCGCTCGACGTCCGGACGGCGGCGCAGCAGATCGGATGGCAGGCCGACGGGCACGAGGGGAGGGGTGAGGGGGATGGGGGTTGCGTGCGACATCCGCTCGAGCATTGCCCCGGGGTCTTGCCCGAGGAGCACCGAGAGATGATGCACCGATTGGGCGAAGCCGCTCTCGAGCGCGGGCAGCTGCGCCTGGGTGGCCGTGAGAAGCGCCGTCGCTTGCTCAACTTCGAGGTCGCTTGCGAGACCGCTTTGATAGCGGCTGCGGGTAAGCTCCACGATAGCCTGCTGCGCCGCAATGTTCTGCCGGGTGATGTCGAGCCGCTCCTGATACGCGCGCGCATCGATGTAGTTGCGTGCCACCTCGGCCAGAACCGACACGAGCACGTCGCGCCACGCGTACTCCGCCGCGCCGACCTGCGCATTCGAGGCCTCGACGGCCCGCCGGACGCCGCCGAACAGATCGAGCTCCCATGCCGCATCGAATCCCGCGGTATAAAGATTGTAGTCGAGAGGAACACCCGGGAATTCGCCGAGCGGCGGATAGGAGTTGCCACCATAGCGGTTCTTGGAGACCGCGACCGAGGCGTCCGCCGACGGCCACCGCCCCCCCGCGACCACATCCCGCTGAGCGCGCGCCTCGCGCACGTGCGCTTCGGCCACCCGCAGCGTCAGGTTCGAGCGCACGGCGGTGCCGATGAGGGTGTCGAGCTCGGGGTCCTTGAAGCTGGTCCACCATGAGGCAAGCGCGGCAGGAGCATCCGATTCGCTTGCCGCAAGGGGCGTGGCCCACTTGGCCGGCGCCTGCTCGCCCGGCGCTTTGTAGTTGGGTCCGACCGTGCACCCGGCCAGGAGCGCAAGGGCGATTGCGCAGAAGAACGTCCTGCTGCTCATGCGCTCTTCTCCGATCGATTGAGGGTATCGAGGAGGTGCAGAATGCTCTCGACCGTCTCCTCGTCACCGATCCCCGTATTGAGCATCACGTGGAACAGGTGGCGCTTCGGCCACTCGTAGCCGAGGTAGTGCTTGATGAACTTCTTGCGATCCTCGTCCACGTTGTCCACGAGCTCGACGGCCTCGTGCTGGTCGCCGCCGACGCGTTGGAGGACTCTGCGAAATCGGAGCTCGCGCGAGGCATAGAGAAACACGGACAAGGTGTCGGTTCGCTCGCGCAGAAAGTGGGGGGCGCCGCGTCCGACGATCACGCAGGGCTTCTGTTGTGCGGCCGTGAGCACGGCTTGCTCGACGAGACGAACGAGGCGATCCGTGTCGAGTATCGCGAGGTCGGGCGAGGGGAGATTGCGGTCGAAGGTCCCTCGCCACACGATGTTCACCAGGCGCCGCAACCAGGGATCGATCCGCTCTTCGCGCCGGCGGCAGACATCGACGGGAATGCGCGCCAGTGCCGCAACCTCGCGCGTGAGCTCGTCGTCGAACAGCTTCCAGTTGAGCCGCCGCGCAAGTCGCTCGCCGATGGTGCTGCCTCCAGCGCCGAATTCTCGATCCAGAATCAGTATTTCTCGCATGAGTCTGCCTGCTCACTCGCCTACGGACACCTGATGCATCGTGGCCGGCCTGCGGAAAATCGGAATGAGCACGATGGACGCGGCACTGAGTATCGCGACGATGAAGAACAGATCCATGAAGGCCCAGTACGTGGACTGCTGAATGAGCAGGTTGTAGAGCATACCTCGGGCCTTGAGGAGGGAATCCGGAGCGGTGAAGCCACGCTCGAAAAGCCTCTGCAACGAGGCGAGTTGCGCCTGGTACTGAGGACTGACTTGCGACAAGTGCCCGACCATGAGGGCCTGATGAGTCAGTGCATAGCGCTGCAGCATGGTTGCGACGTAGGACAGCCCGATGCTGCCGCCCACGTTGCGTACGAGATTCTGGATCCCGGTCGCATTGCCGATCTGCTCGTTCCGCAGCGTCCCGATGGCCAGCGTCGTGAGCGGCACGAAAATGAAGCTCGTGCCGAGCCCGGACAAGATGTTCGCGATGACGACGCTGCTCATCGAGATTTGAAGCGTAAGCCGGCTCAAGAGGAAGCTTGCGATCGCCGTGAGCGCAAAGCCCGTGGTGACGAGGAGTTTCGGGTTGACCCTCGGCAAGAGCGCACCGACGATGAGCAGTGCGGCGAGCGCTCCGATGCCGCGCGGCGTCACCGACAGACCGGCATCGAAGGCGGGGTAGCCGAGCAGGGACTGCAGGAATAGCGGCTGCAGCGTGATGAGCGCGTAGATCGAGAGACCGAACATTGCAAATAGGAACGCGCTCACGGCGAAGTTGCGGTTTCCGAACACGCGAAGATCGACGATCGGGTGCTCGGTCACGAGTTCGCGGATGATGAACCCGATCAGGCACGCGGCGGAAATGAGGGCGAGCCAGCGCAGCCAGATCGCCGCGAACCAGCCCGCGTCCTGCCCCTTGTCGAGCACGACCTGCAGGGTGGCGAGGAACACCGCCATCATGGCAAAGCCCGACGCGTCGATTCGACGGGGCCGGGCGGTGCGAATGTAGGGCGGGTCCTCGATCATGAGCAGCATCAGCGCCGCGGCAAGCATGCCGACCGGCACGTTGATGTAAAACGTCCAGCGCCAGGAGTGCGCATCCGTCAGCCAGCCGCCGAGCGTGGGTCCGATGATGGGTGCGACGACGACGCCAAGACCGAAGAGCGCGGTGGCCGTGCCTCGCTGGGTCGGGGGGAAGCTCTCGAGCAGGATGGCTTGCGAGAGCGGCTGCATCGCTCCTCCGCCGATCCCCTGGAGCACGCGGGCGACGACCAGCATCGGCATGCTGAGGGCGAGGCCGCAAGTCGCGGAGGCGACGGTGAACACGATCGTGCAAACGATCAGGAAGTTCTTTCGGCCGAAGAAGCTCGAAAGCCAGGCGCTCGCGGGCAGGATGACGGCGTTCGCGACCAAATAGCTCGTCAGCACCCAGGTGGACTCATCCTGCGTCGCGCCGAGATTGCCGGCGATGTAGGGCAATGCGACGACGACGATGGAGGTGTCGAGGATCACCATGAAGGTCGCGAGCATCACCGGGATCGCGATCAACCAGGGGTTGAAGCGCGGCCGCCATGCAGGGGCTGCGACTGCTGAGCCTGCCGCGCTCATTTGACCCTGACCCGCGGCGTGACCGACATGCCCGGTGCAATGTCGAGTCCCTTCGGCAACGCTCCATCGATGACGATCTTGACGGGCACCCGCTGCACCACCTTGACATAGTTACCGACGGCATTCTCGGGTGGCAGCAGGCTGAAGCGGGCGCCGGTGCCCGCCTGGAGGCTATCCACGTGCCCCTTCAGCGTGTAGTCCGGATAGGCATCGAGACGCAGCTCCACCGGCTGGCCCGGGCGCATGTGAGTAAGCTGCGTCTCCTTGAAGTTCGCCGTGACCCATACGTGCTGCGGCACCAGTGCGAGCAGCCCCTGTCCCGGCTGTACATAGTTGCCGGGCCCGACGGTGCGCGCGGTGACACGGGCATCCACGGGAGCGATGATCGTGGTGTACGACAGGTCGAGCTCTGCCTGCCGCACCCTCGCTTCGGCTACCCTGACGGCCGCCGCCGCCGTCTGAATGGCCGCCTCATCGAGAGTCACCTCGGCACGCGCGCCCGCAAGCTGGCTGCGAGCGGCCCGTAGCTGCGCCGCCATCGAGCGCGCCTGGGTCGTGATCTGATCCAGGATGGTCTTCGAGACGGCGCGCGCCTCGACCGACTGGTATCGCTCGAGGTCGTTGTTTGCACGCTGCGCATCCGCCTCGGCTGCGATCTCGCTCGCGTTCGCCTGTGACACCCGGGCTTGGGAGACCTCGACCTGCGCGCGCGACTGCACCTCCTGACTGCGGGCCGATGCGAGCGCGGCGCGCGCTGCGGCGAGGCTTGCCTCGTAATCGCGCGGATCGAGCCGGACCAGCACCTCGCCCTGGCGGACAGTCTGATTGTCGCGGACGGCGAGCTCCATGACCTGGCCCGGCACCCGCGAGCTCACCAGCGTCGTGTACCCGTCCACAAAGGCATCGTCGGTGGACTCGTAGGGCGCGACGAACAAGACGTAATAGACGATGACGGCCGCGATGATCGCCAGGGCCGCGACAGCGATCAGGACAGTCCTGCGGCTAAGCCGGCGCTTACGCCTGGGCGGCGGTAGTACGGGTTGCCCTGGTTCCGTGCGCGTTTCGGTTGTGTTTGTTGACTGCGCCATGGCTCTCCCATCTTCATCAAACAGTCACACAATCATGGCTTACTGCTTGTTATTCCAGGCAGCGAGCAACTCCTCGGTGTCCGCCGCAGACGACTGTTATCACTTTCGAACGATCTGGATCTCCGATATCCACTTGGGCACTCCCGGGTGCCAAGCCTACTACCTTCTCGATTTCCTGCGCACGCACAAGGCCAACACGCTCTACCTCGTTGGCGACATCCTGGACGGCTGGCAGCTCAAGAAGAGTTGGTACTGGCCGCAAGCGCATAACGACGTCGTCCAGAAGGTTCTGCGCAGCGCCCGCAAGGGGACGAGGGTCATCTACGTTCCCGGCAATCACGACGAGCTGGTGCGCCAGTTCGTCGGGCTGCAGCTGGGCGGGATCGCCATCGTGGAGGACGCGATCCACACCACCGCGGACGGCAAACGGCTCTGGGTCGTGCACGGCGATCTGTTCGATAACGTCATGCAGCATGCGCGCTGGCTCGCGCACCTCGGGGACTGGATGTACACGATTCTGCTGGAGCTCAACCGCTGGTCCAACGCCATTCGGCAGCGCTTCGGACTGCCGTACTGGTCCATGTCGCAGTACTTGAAGCACCAGGTGAAGAACGCCGTGAATTTCATCTCCGACTTCGAGCATGTGATGTCGGAAGAAACGCGCCGCCGCGGCTGCGACGGCGTCGTGTGCGGGCATATCCACAAGGCCGAGATACGCGAGACGAACGGCATCCTTTACTGCAACGACGGCGATTGGGTGGAGAGCCTCACCGCGCTGGCGGAGGATTTTGACGGCAAGCTCCAGCTGATCCACTGGCGTAGCCGGCTGACCGAGCCGATGAACCTGGGCCGCATCGTGGATGAGCTTTCCCCGATCGAGTCACTGCCGGCTTAAGCCGGCCCGGTGCGCCCGAGCCTGCACACGAACAGCTGCGCCGGCGGAACGTTGCACAGCTGGAAACCGCGCCGCACCTCGCCGAATGACCTGCGCAGCGCCGGAAGGATTCGCGGGGTGAATTGATACACGAGAAATGCGCCGGCGGGCTCGAGTGCTGCGCAGGTCTTCTCGACGATGTCCCGCCGGAGCGGCTCCGGCATGCTGCCGAGAGGTATCCCCGAGATGATGTAGTGCGCCGCGGCGAGTCCGTGCCGGTGCAATATCGGGCGCACCTCGGCGGCGGAGTCGTGCACGACATGCAGCCGCGGATCCGGCAGCGAATCGCGCAGGAACTGCACGAATTCACGGTTGGTCTCGATGGCGATCAGGCGTGCGTCGGCACGCAGCCGGCGCAGGATCTCCCCCGTGAAGGTGCCGATGCCCGGTCCGTACTCGACGATCACGCGGGCGTGCTCCCAGTCGATGGGCTCGAGCATTTGGTTCACGAGGAGCCGGGAACTCGGAATGATCGATCCGAGCATGTAGGGATGACGCAGGAAGTTGCCGGCAAACAGGAGAAGCTCGCTCATGCGAGACCTGGTATTCGACGGGACGGCGACGTCGCGTGTCAGAGGGTGCATGGATTTACCTCGGTTGGAGTCCGCAGATTGAGAAGGGGCTCGCCGACGCGGATGATGCGTCCGGTATGCAGTTGCGGGGCAAGCGCGATCCCCGGCGGGGCGAACGCGATCATGGTGGAGCCATGCTCGAACCAACCCATCTCCGCACCTTTCCGCAACTGCGCATCGCAGGCGATCGTGTTGGGGCCCCGGTACTTCAGGTTGAGCGGCACGTCGAGGAAGTGCAGCCGGATGCTCGCCACCAGGATGGCTGCGACGGGTACGAGCGTGATCAGCTGCTCCGAGGCGGTGAGCCGGCAACGGATAATGGCGCGCTCGTTCTTGCAGAAGAGGTTCGCGATGCGCTCGAGGGTGATCGGGTTGACGTTCCAGGTATCTCCGCAGACGTAGGTCACATGATCCACGCGACAGTCGTGGGGCGCGTGAAAGCGGTGGTACATGCCGGAGGTCAGCCGCAGCGTCACGAACGAGCCGTGCAGGTACTGCTCGACCAGCTCGTCATCGCCGAGCAGATCGGTGAGCGTGTAGGGGAAACCCTTCGCCTGAAGCACCGTTCCCGCGCACACCCGACCCATTGCCCCCACGACCCCGTCGCAGGGCGACACGATCACCCCCGGGTCGGGATCAATACGCCGGGCGCCCTCCTTGAGCGACCGCGTGAAGCACTCGTGGAGGCTGCGGAAGCGGGTGGTGCGCGCGTCGCGCAAATCAAGCTCGGTGAACAGTCCCCAGAGTGCAATGCCGACGCGGCACAGGAGCGGCTGCTCGAGGCGGCTCAACCAGCCGACGAACAGCGTCAGCCAGCGGCGTGGCAGGCGGTTCGTCAGCAGAAAATTCAGATCTTCCTGTCGGGCAATCTGGCCGATTACCGAGCGTACTGTCATCGGACTGTCATCGACTTGAAATAGTTTGCGCGCCGGTGGACATCGCGTTGACATGCCTGGCGCGCCGGTGCGTGAGGCGCCCCGAGATCCCATGATCCTGTGGTACCTCGCCGCGGCGCTGGTGCTCGTCGTGGTCGCCCGCCAGGCGTATTTGAGGATCCTGCTCTCGCTTGCCAAGCACCGCTCCCTCGCCGGACATGGCAGACTCGCGCGGCGCATCGCGCGGCTCGTCCCGAACTACGAGCACGACGAGACGCGCTTCTTCGCTGCGGACGGTGCTCCGCCTGCAATCGTCGCCCGGCGGCGGGCGGCATTCCTCGCACTCGCCGAGCTGTACGCGCGGCGCTTCCCGCGGGGGGCCGCTCTGACGCGAGAGCTCGCCGAGTCGATCTCCGACTTGAAGTTCACGGGGCGCTATCGCGTACCCTTTCCGTTCAGCCGGGTGGTCCGAGAGCAGCTTGGCGCGAGTGCGTTTCTGCAGTCGTCCGCGGGTACCACCGTCACGGACCTGGATGGCAACTGCCTCTACGACGTGAGCGGCTCCTACGGCGTGAATCTCTTCGGCTACGACGTTTACAAGGGGTGCATCGAGCGCGGATGTGCCCGGGTGCGCGAGCTCGGTCCGGTGCTCGGCGCCTACCATCCGGTAGTCGCCCACAATGTGCGGCGGCTGCGCAAGATCTCGGGTCTCGACGAGGTCTCCTTCCACATGTCCGGGACCGAGGCGGTGATGCAGGCTGTGCGCCTGGCGCGCTATCACACGCGGCGCCGGTACCTGGTCCGCTTCTGCGGGGCCTACCATGGATGGTGGGGCGACGTGCAGCCGGGGGTCGGCAATCCGGTCGCCGCCGAAAGCACCTACACGTTGAAGGACATGGACCGCGCCGCGCTGCGCGTCTTGCGCACCCGCAGCGACATTGCGTGTGTTCTCGTCAACCCCGTGCAGGCGATGCACCCCAACGCGAACGCTCCGACGGATTCGGCGCTCGTTGACAGCGGGCGCCGTGCGCATTTCGACCGTGCGGCCTATACCGCCTGGCTCGAGGAGCTGCGGCGCATCTGCACGAAGCGCAACATCGTGCTGATCTTCGATGAGGTGTTCGTGGGATTCCGCCTCGCGCCGGGCGGAGCTCAGGAGTACTTCGGCGTGCGCGCCGACCTCGTAACCTACGGCAAGACGCTTGGCGGAGGCTTGCCGGTCGGGGTCGTTTGCGGACGAGGCGACCTCATGAAGCGGTTCAACGAAGAGCGGCCTGCGGATGTCTGCCTCGCGCGCGGCACCTTCAACGCACATCCCTACGTCATGGGTGCCATGAACGAATTCCTGGAGCTCCTCGAGACCGAGCCGGTCCGCGCGATCTACCGTGATCTCGATCGAGTCTGGGACGAGCGCGCCGTCCAGCTCAACGCGCGGCTGCGGGGCGCGAACTTGCCGGTTCAGATCGCGCATCTCTCGTCGATCTGGACCGTCATATACACGCAACCCTCCCGATACAACTGGATGTACCAGTACTACCTGCGCGCCGCAGGTCTCGCTCTAAGCTGGATAGGAAGCGCACGGCTCATCTTCAGCCTCAACTACAGCGACGCGGATTTCGCCGCTGTTGCCGACCGCGTGGTCTCGGCGGCCGAAGCGATGCAGCGCGACGGCTGGTGGTGGGCGGACGAGGCAATGACCAATGAGACGATCCGCAGACGCATCCGGCAGGAACTGCATCAGGCCTGGTGGGCGACGTCCTCCATCGGGTCGAGCAATTCACCGCGCAGCAGGTGGAGCGGGGCGCGGCAGTAGAGCTTGATGTCGTGGAAGGGGTCGGTGAGGATCTTGGTGAACCACGCGAGGCCCGTCAGCACGCTCTGTTGCACGAAGAGCTGCACGGTGCGGAACAGCAGCGCCCCGGCCCCGAGCGCGAGCCACAGCTCACAAAGGTGGCGCAGGAAATCGGTTCCGCCGGCGGAAGCGGGGAACACACCGAAGAGCGTCGGTTCCATCCAAAGTCCGAGGGGTGAGAGCGCCCAGATCGAGAGCAGAACGATCTTTCGTCGCAGGTTATAGCCGACTTTGATCTGTTCCTTGTGCTCATGAGTTGCCTGATTGACGGTGTCGTAGTCCTTCGGCTCGAAGAAGAAGTGCCCCACCTGCCGCGAGATCATGGCGAGCAGCCACCCGATGAGCGCGGCGGCCGCGGGACTCGTGAACACGGTGACGTATGCTGCGAGAAAGCTCAGCGCACTCACGAGATGCAGCGTCTGATTGATCCGTGAGTGATGGTAGTAGCGGTGATCGTCCCACCGTTGCTTGTTCAGTTCAGCGAGGAAACGGCGCATTTGACCTCCCCTGGCACGGCCGCATTAGGGCAGCATGAGGAGTTGAAGAAATTATAGATACAAGATGAATAAAACATGACAACTCGGAGCCAGGGTTAAAATTTTTTCGTTGGTGTGATCACCTCATTGTCACACTCCGCGCGCAACATCTGCCGCGGATGCTCGATCTCAAACACAGGGGTTGTCGCAGCTGATGTCGAAGGATCGACCGATCTCATGAGTTCGGCCGCACACGCCTCATGAGAATCATGATCGTGACCGACGCCTGGTTTCCTCAAACCAATGGCGTCGTCCACACGCTCTCGCAGACAGCCGCCTGGCTCGGCCGCTTCGGGCACATGGTGCGGTTCGTAGAGCCGCGCGAGTTTCACACTTTTCCCTGCCCGAGCTACCCGGAAATTCGCATTGCGGTCGCACCGATGAGGCGGGTGGCGCGCAGCTTCGAGGCATTCCGGCCCCAGGCCGTGCACATCGCGACGGAGGGGCCGCTCGGCCTGGCCGCCCGGCGGTACTGCGTGCGTCGCGGGCTGCGCTTCACCACCTCGTATCACACGCAGTTTCCACAGTACCTTCGCTCGCGGTGGCCGATACCGCTCTGGCTTTCGTACGCTGGTCTGCGCTGGTTCCACGCAGCTGCACACGGCTGCATGGTGAGCACGCGCAGTGTTCAGGAGGCGCTCCTCGCCCGGGGCTTCAGGAACCTCGTGCGCTGGCAGCGCGGAGTCGATACGGAGCTGTTTCGGCCGCGCAGCAAGGAGTTTCTCACTCTTGCGCGCCCGATCGCGGCCTATGTCGGGCGCATCGCTATCGAGAAGAACATCGAGGCGTTCCTTCGGATGCCCTGGTGCGGCTCGAAGATCGTGATCGGAGACGGCCCCGAGCGGGCGCGCCTGCAATCAAAGTATCCGCGGGCGCTTTATACGGGTTTTCGGTTCGGGGAAGATCTTGCCTCCCATCTCGCGGCCGCCGACGTGCTCGTATTTCCGAGCCTCACGGACACGTTCGGCCTCGTCAATCTCGAGGCGATGGCGTGCGGAGTGCCGGTCGCCGCTTTCCCGGTTACAGGGCCGATCGACGTGGTGCAGGACGGGGTGACCGGGGCGCTCGATAACGACCTGGCGAGAGCCGCCGAGCGGGCGCTGGGGCTCGATCCGAAGGTCTGTCGCGAGCGCGCACTTCAGTCGAGCTGGAACGCCTGCACTCGCGAATTCGAAGGCAATCTCGTCGCGTGCCGGCCCGGTGCAGTGACGCGGACGGTGCCGAGGCGCTCTGGACGCGCAGCCGTGCCTGCGGCGGCGCGCGACGCCAGCTGAAGTGACCGGGGAGGGAGTGCGGCTGGGCATTCCTGCACGGCAACCCAATGGTGTCACCTCGCGTGCGGTCGCCTGGTGGCATGCGCTGCTCCGGACCAACGCAGTTGTGAGCCTGGCTCTGCTGGTGCTCGCTGCGGCCGCGATTACCCGCCGGCACTGTGACGGCGCGGACCTCGCCTGGCGGATCCAGCTGCCGTTATCCGCCGTGTACGTGGCGGGTTGCGCATTCCGTTCCCTGCTGCCGGTGTACGACATTCCGCGCATCGTCCTCGTCGACTCGCCACTGTCCAGCGTCCTCGTCGGCCGCACCGTCGCGACCGTTGCAGAATTGTGCTTCGCCCTTCAGTGGGCCTTGATGTTGCACGGCATCGCGTTGCTGGGCCACAGCCCCTTCGGCCAGGCCGCCTCGTTGGCGATCGTCCCCCTCATCGGCCTTGCGGAAGGATGCTCGTGGTGTGCCGTATTAACGACCAGGCAGCGCGGTCATGCCGTCGAGAATTCGATCTGGGGGCTCTCGGCAGCGCTGATCGTTGCTGGCCTGCTGGTGATCGGGCCCCGTCGAATCGCGCAACTGTATCCGCCGGCGATCGCCTGGTGCGTGGGCGGCGCCGCGTACATCGCGTTCATATTCTTCATCGATGTCCCCATGTACTGGTCGCGCTGGCGCGCGGATCAACGCAGTGGACGCCAATACCTGAGCATCGCCCGCGGGCTGGTGGACATCTGCCACCGGCGCATCGTGTCCTACCACTGGGAGGTCTGGAAGAACGAGGTGCCGTGGATGTCGCTCTATTTCACGCTCGGGGTATGGAGCAGTCTCTCGCTCGTCTACGCATCGATAGTCTTCGGTGCGGCGACGGCCGCAGCGATTCGCCCGCTCATCGGACGGTAATGCGGGAAACGCCGCTGATGGCGCGGCCCGCGGATTGGTCCGCGGGGAAAATGAGACGCGCAAACCCGCGTTTGTCGCTTAGATCTTGGCCGTCCTTGGCGTATGCGATTATGGCGCGCTCGCCGCCGAACTCCGGATCGATCTCTGCAGCCGAAACCGTGGTCGAATAGCCATCGCTCGCAGTCACGACGATGGTGTGCCGCATCACGTCGTTCCTGCTCGCGGGAGATACCTTGATCGCGGCTTGTTGCAGCAGCGTCCAGAGCAGCACTCCGGTGTAACTACCGGAAAGAACGCCTCTTCCGGTTTTCAGTGACACCGTCTCCGTCGTGACCGGCTCGCGCTTGAGATCCGCGAGCGTCAGAGATCGGGGATGTTCTACAGCTCCGTCGATATGAATTCTGTCTGCGTGAGCAGGCTTCCCACCGGAGGCGGGGGGCTGTGAAGCGAGGGTGGGAGAGGGCGCCCAGGCGGCGAAAAGCGTACCCAGTGCGACCATTGCCGCGCTCCGCCACAGCACTTTGACGAGCCTCATTCGATTACTCCTCCGGAGGTAGCCCGGTTGCGTTATATTCATTAGAATATAGCGCATTCCTGGGGTGTTGAGCCATGAAACCAAAGCCGAACGGTCCGGGGGTACGCGCGGAGCATCTCTGCGCAGTCGTGGCAGCGCTCGCCCTGACAGCGGCGCACGCTGCGCGCCCGCTGCAGATCACCGTCCTCGGCGAGCGCATCTTTCCCAAAAGCCTCACTTCGGCCGCCGACGGCAGTGTGATCATCGGCAGCATCGACCAGCGTGCGATCTATCGCGCGCGGCCGGGCGCAGCGGTCGCAAAGCGCTGGATCGCGCCCGGGACCGATGGCATGCAGAGTATTTTCGGCGTTTTGGCGGACGATAAGTCGCAGACGCTCTGGGCCTGTTCGAACCCCTTCGGCCCACCGGGTGAGGCTCCGCCCCCGCCAGCCGCGCTTTATGCGTTCGACCTCAGGCGGGGGACCTCCAGAGGACACTACGCCTTTCCGACGCCGGATGCGCTCTGCAACGACATCGCCGTCGGTGCGGATGGCAGCGTGTACGCCACCGACACTAACAACATGGAGATCGTGCGGCTTGCCAGGGGTGCTGCCCGACTCGAAGTATGGGCCGGTCACGGCGAATTCGGTCCACCCTACGGCCTTCTCGATGGCATCACGATCGTTGGGCGCCGGGTTCTCGTCAACACCCTGGTGACGAGCCGCATTCTCAGCGTGCCGATCGAGCCCGACGGGATGGCGGGACCCGTCGCTGAGGTCAAGCTCGATCACGCGCTCGCCCACCCTGATGGTATGCGACGCTTCGGGCGCGACAGCCTGCTCGTGGCGCAGGGTGGAGAAGGTGGACTCCTCTCCCGCGTCGTGCTGAGCGGCAATCGCGCGACCGTGACGGTGATCAAGGAGGGCATCCCCGATGGCCCTGTGGCAGTGACCGTCGTCGGCACGACCGCGTACGTGCTCGAAGGCCAGCTCGGCAAGCTGATGCATCCGCCGGTGCCCCGTGGCTGGGATCCGATCATGCGACTGAATCCCTTTCGGGCAACCGCGGTCGAGGTCGGCAGACCGTGACGGGAAACTCGCACCCACTGTGATATTGTGCATGGTCCTTCAAGAAGGCCTCCCATGCAGCAACAAAGTGGCCGCGCTCCTTTGCGGGTGCCGGCGAGACTCGGCGATTACTCGGTCAACCTGCGGATAGCGATGATCAGCGCGCTCGCGCTGGCGGTCGGCGCCGTATCGGCCGTGGTGGCCGACGGTCTGCTCAAGCTGATCGGACTCATCACGAACCTGGTGTTCTACCACCGTGTCGCGACCGGCCTGGTCGCTCCGGGCTCTGGTGAGCACCACTGGTGGCTCATCGTCAGCGCGCCGGTGGTTGGCGGGCTCATCGTCGGAGTCATGGCGCGGTACGGATCCGAGGCGATCCGCGGGCACGGCATGCCGGAGGCGATCGAGGCGATCATGCGCGGCGGAAGCAAGATCAGGCCGCGTGTGGCCCTGCTGAAGCCGGTATCCGCCGCGATCACCATCGGCACCGGCGGCCCCTTCGGCGCCGAGGGCCCCATCATCATGACAGGGGGCGCCTTCGGATCGCTGATGGCGCAGACGCTTTCCCTGACCGCCGATGAGCGCAAGACGCTGCTGGTCGCCGGTGCGGCAGGCGGCATGGCGGCGACATTCAATGCGCCCTTGGCATCGATTCTGCTCGCCGTCGAATTGCTGCTGTTCGAATTCCGACCGCGCTCCTTCGTGCCCGTGTCGATTGCCGTGGTCGTTGCGACGGCGCTGCGTTGGCATCTGCTCGGTACTGCGGCGCTCTTTGCGACACAGCACGCGCTGCCGACGCTCAGGCCCACCGATCTGCTGCTGTGCGCCGCGGCGGGCATCGTCGGCGGATTCGTCGCCTGGTTCGCGACCTCGCTCGTGTATCTGTCGGAAGATACGTTTCGCAAGCTGCCCATTCACTGGATGTGGTGGCCCGCAATCGGTGGCCTCATCATCGGCATCGGCGGCTTGTTCGAGCCACGGGCGCTCGGCGTGGGCTACGATGTGATCGGCACCTTGCTTGCCGGCCACGGCACGCTCGCGTTGATCATCGGAATCCTGGTGGTCAAGACGCTCATCTGGAGCCTTTCGCTCGGTTCCGGCACCTCCGGCGGGGTGCTGGCGCCTGTATTCATGATCGGCGCCGCGCTCGGTTCTCTGCTGGCGTACGTGTTTCCTCCGGTCGCGCCCGGCTTTTGGGCACTGATGTCCTTGGCGGCGGTGGTCGGCGGGGTGATGCGCAGCCCGCTGACGGGCGTGGTGTTCGCAATGGAGCTCACGCATCAGTGGGATGCCCTCATGCCACTGGTGGTGTCGTCCACGGTTGCATTTCTGTTGTCGGTGCTCGTGCTCAAGCGTTCCGTATTGACCGAGAAGGTCGTGCGCAAGGGCACCCATCTGACACGGGAGTACTCCGTAGACCCGCTGGAGATTTTCCTCGTGGGCGAGCTCATGCCCAACAGTTTCTTGTGTTTCCGAAGGAGTGCCAGCCTCGCATCCGCCGTGCACGCCGCGGAGGCTACATGGGCCGCCGGAAGGCAGAAACTTGCCGACATCCAACGGCTGTATCCTATTCTCGATGACGACGACCATCTGGTCGGGGCGCTTACTCGTCAGCAACTGCTCAGCGCGGGGACGCGGCTCGGCTCGAACTCGCCTGCGAACATCGACGACTTGATGGTGAGGGACGTGGTCGTTGGGTATCCGGATATGACGCTTCGCGAGCTCGCCAATCTGATGGCAGAGCGCCAAGTCTCGAGCGTCCCGATCGTCGACCGCGTGAACAGAGGGCAAGTACTGGGTGTGATGGCATTGGATCAGGTCCTGGAGGCGCGCCTTCGGGACGTCGACGAGGAGCACAAGTCGGAGCGGGTACTGAATTGGCTCCAAATCCGTGCGCTCGGCAGCGGTAACGTCTTGGTGGAAAGCCAGGCGGGTGGCGAGCACGGCCCCGCCGGCGAGTCGGACGACGATGCGTGAGCACCTGTTCGAACAAATATCACTTACATTATGTAAGTGTATGAAAACGTGAGCGCGAGTCTTGCGCTCGAGACGATCAGGTCGACGACAGCGTTGCCGCTAACCTAGCGCGCCTCCCGGCGGACACGAATCAGCGAGATCCTTTGCGATCCCCGATGCGTCGCGCTCCCGCGACATGGGCCGCTGCCGCCGAGGTCGTCGGGCAGCGACAGTTGCATCATCGTGCCGGAAACTTTCATAGTCGGTGCGTGGCTGAAGCGAGGCGCGGACGAGGGGGGGCAGAGATCAACGTGGACATGAGATCAACGCGTTTACGAACGGTGATCGCACTGGTGGAGTCCGGATCGTCCTACATCAGTCGTGATTTGGCTGCGCGTGTCCGTCTGACCCCGTCGGCGCTACGCCGGATTTTCAAGCATGAGACCGGCGTCTGCTTCGGCGAATGGCTCAACGAGCAGCGGCTGCAGCGTGCGGCAGGTCTGCTCGCCGACAGCTTCCTGAGCATCAAGGAAATCACCCACGCCGTGGGCTATGAGCACCCGTCCAGCTTCACTCGCGCATTCGAGCGCCGCTTCATGCTGCCTCCCACGAGCTATCGCGCTCAGCAGACTCGCTCACTTCGATGACGCGCTGAAGCGATGGGTGGCGCCGCCACTTTACAAGAGCTGTCTCTTCCTTCTGTTAGATTGAATTGGCGCCGTTTCGCGACAAATCAAGCGTGCGCGCAAATGCTAACAGAAGACACATTCTGCTAACGGTGCAGAGTTGCTGCGTCCACGCATGCGGGAGTAAAAAATCGACGGACGAACGAGCGGCGCGAGGCTCGTCGGTCGACGGCATCAAAATCTAGGGATGGGGGTCGGAATGAACAGTCTGCGTGTTGCGTCATGCATCGTATGGGCGCTTGTTCCCACATTGGCGCTCGCACAAAACAGTCCGTTCGGCGCAAATTCTTCGGTCGAGTCGAACCGTCGGAGCAATCCGGGCGGTGGGGACAGTCCGGGCGGTGCAGGCGATCCGAGCGGTTCGAGCGCGAGCGATCCGGGTGTGCGCGGCGGGTTGATCAACGGGCAGCCGGGTGCTACGGCGAGCAGTCCGCTGCCGCTCGCGTCGGTCAGCGCTGAACAGCCGCAGGGCGTGCTGGAGTTCTTCGAGAACGGTCTGGGCCGCTTCCAGGAGGTGGAGACCGTCACCAACTCAGCCAACGTCGGGCTGGGTCCACGCTTCAACTTCGACCAATGTTCGGCCTGCCACTCGCAGCCGGCGATCGGTGGTTCCGGGCCTGCGACCAACCCGGAATTTGCGGCCGTCGCCAACGGTATTGTCAGTTCCTCCACCAATGTCGTTCCGCCGTTTCTAACGGCCAACGGACCCACGCGCGAGGTGCGCTTCCCATTCTTCATGGACTCCAATGGCATTCCCAACACCAGTTCGCCGAACGGTGGAGTCGAGGATCTGTTCACGGTGAGCGGACTGCCGGGGGCGGGCAGCTGCTCGCTCACGCAGCCGAACTTCGAGCTGGCGATGGCAAACAACGACATCATCTATCGCATTCCGACGCCGATGTTCGGGGCGGGTCTGGTGGAAAATCTGGATGATTCGACATTGCTCGCGAACAAGGCTGCCCAGGCCGGCAACACGCTCGGCATCAGCGGTACTTTCAACCACAACGGCAACGATTCCACGATTTCCCGCTACGGTTGGAAGGCGCAAAACAAATCGCTGCTGATGTTCGTGGGCGAGGCCTACAACGTCGAGATGGGGATCACGAACGAGCTGTTCCCCAACGAGCGGCCGTTGCCGCAGGAGGATCAGACCGCAGGTCTGCCGGCCAATTGTCTGAATCTGGGCGGCGCCGGCTACCCTGAGGATGCGACCAATTTCGAGGTGCCTGCCAGCTCCGATCAGGCCACGCAGAATGCGAGCGTGCCCTCCGATATCGTCATGTTCGCTGAGTTCGCGCGGCTGCTCGCGCCGCCGCTGCCTGCAACCACCACGGGTCCGGGCGGACCGACCGCCTTCGCCGCCGGCCAGAAGCTGTTCGACGCGGTCGGCTGTGCCGCGTGTCACACGCCGACCCTCGGCGTCACGCAGGTGTCCCAGGTCACCGCCTCGTTGAGCCACGCACCTGTGAATGCCTTCTCGGATTTCGAGATTCACGACATGGGTACGGGCCTGGCGGACAACGTGTCACAGGGAGGGGCGGGCGGCGATCAGTTCCGGACCGCCCCGCTGTGGGGCCTCGGACAGCGCATCTACTTCCTGCATGACGGGCGTACCGACGATTTGCTGACGGCGATCCAGGATCACGCGAGCAGCGGGTCGGAGGCCAATACCGTCATCGCGAATTTCAACGAGCTGAACGCTACCCAGCAGCAGGAGATCCTCGATTTCCTGCGATCGCTTTGACGCCACGTGAGCGTGCGTTCAGGACGGACGGCGCGCGTGAGAGCCTGCCGCGCGGCGCATTGGGTTGCGGTCCCGCTGATGGGTGCGCTGCTCGTGAACGCCGCAGCGGCTTCGCCGGGGGATGCGGCTGCACCGGGGAGTGCCGCTGCGGCGAGCGGCAAGGTGCCGGAACATACCATCATGGTGAAGGGTGCCTGGCCGAGCGCCAGCGATTCGAGCACGCCGCTTCCCGAGGACGGCCGGTTCGCGGATGGCCGCTACCAAAACGATTACTTTGGACTCACGCTTCGCTTCTCCGTCCACTGGCAGCCTGGCCTGGAGGGTCCGCCTCCCTCCGACAGTGGCTCCTACGTGCTGGCGCAAATCGTGCCGGTCGATAGCTTCAAGGCCGAGAAGCCCGGACATCTGCTGATCAGCGCGCAGGATACTTTTTTCACGCCCACTCACGCGAGCAGCGCACTCGAGCTCGTCGATTTTACGGAGGACCGTCTGGACCGATCCGTCTACCGGGTCGAGGAAGCACCGCACGAGGTGCAATTCGCCGGGCATGCGTTCATTCGCTTCGCATACCGGTCACCGATTGCAAACATGCACTGGACTGTTTTCGCGACTGAGATCCGCTGTCACATCCTCGAGTTCGTCTTCGTCAGTACCAGACCTCGGGAACTGGCAGAGCTGCTGAAGGCCATGAACACGATCACCCTGCGCTCCACGGCCGGCGCGGTTGCGGACGGGGGCGATGTGCCGGTGTGCATCAAGGATTACGCAGTCGCGGACAATATCATCCGGCGTGAGGATCCGATTCTGACCGTACCCCGGTACAATCCGATCCCGGTACGAGTGATCATCGACCGGCACGGGCGCGTGAAGCACATCCATTTCCTGCGTGCGTTTCCCGATCAAGCCAAATCGATCACCGATGCCTTGTTGCGATGGCGTTTCAAGGTGCATGGGGTTGCGGGAGAACCGGTAGAAGTCGAGACCGGCATCGTGTTCGGGAGGACAACACAACCGGCCGCGCGCTGATGTACGGCCGGAGACGTGCACTGGCGCAGCTCCTTGGAAGTGCTGATGCAGCGTGGGTCATTCGATACGCCTGAAGTCGATGAAGCCACGCTCGATGTCCGTATGCACCAGAGTCACCCGCACGCGATCGCCGACATCGAGGCCCCGATCGCCCTGCACGACCTTGCCCTCGACGGTGGGCGAGTCGATGCGGACCCAGGTGCCTTTCGGAGAAGCCCCGGTGACGACCGCATCGAAGCGCTCGCCGAGACGGGAGGCGAGCAGCAGTGCGGCGGCTGATTTCTGCACCTGGCGCTCGACGTGTGCAGCGTTATCCTCCTGCAGCGTGCAATGGGACGCGAGCTGCTCGAGCTCTCGCGGCGGGTAGGGCGTGACTCGATCCTCGAGTGCGGCCTTGATGAGCCGTTGGGTGATCAGATCGGGAAACCGACGGTTGGGAGCGGTCGAGTGGGTGTAGTCCTGAACGGCCAGTGCGAAGTGGCCGATGCCGGGTGTATCCGGCAGCTCGAGCACATATTCGCCGCGGCCCAACAGCTTCACGACCGTCAGCGAAAGATCCTGGAATCGGCCGGAATCGCGCAGCTTGCAGCTGAGTAGAAAGTCGTTGAGCGCTGCGGCACTCGGAGTCGGCGGGAGGGAGGCCCCGAATCCGGAGGCGAGCGCGACGATGCGAGCCCAGCGCTCGGGGCTGCGCAGCACGCGCCGCAAGGATGGCAGCCCCCGTCGTGCGAGAAAACGCGCGGTCACGCCGTTGGCGGCAATCATGAAGTCCTCGATCAACTGCTTGGCGCGGTTACCGTGCTCGGGGCGCAGATCGAGCAGCAGATCACCCTCGAAGACTGCGCGTGCCTGGACGGTCTCGAGTCCGAGAGCACCGCGAGCGTGCCGGACCTGTCTCAGCCGCTGTGCGACCTGGTCTTGGAGTCGCAGCAGACGATCCAGACCTGGCACGGCCGTCACACGCGCCGGCGCCGGCGCCTGGCCCTCCAGCCAGGCTGCGATGCTGTCGTAGGCGAGCTTGGCGCGGTTGACGACCGTTGCGCGATACACATCCGATTCGATCAAGGACCCCGCGGTATCGATAGTCATGTCGATGACCACCGCAACGCGCGCCTGGTCCTGCGCAAGCGACGAGAGGTCTGTCGAGAGTCTTTCCGGCAGCATCGGAAAAATCTCCGCGGCCGTATACACCGAGGTCGTATTCCAGCGGGCGTGGCCGTCGATTGGAGAGCCGAGCGGCACGAGCGCGTCCACATCGGCAATCGCGACCCAGACTCTGACCGCGCCACCCGGCAAGCCCTCGGCAACTGAGAGCTGGTCGAGGTCGCGTGAATCGTCGTTGTCAATGGACGCCCAGAGCAGATGGCTCAGGTCCCGAACCGCCGGACCGTGTCCCGAGGCCGCCCCGGCAAGGGAGCCTAGCTGCCGAAGCGCATCGGCGCCGAAATCGGGGCGCATGCCACGCTCGAGCATCACGCGTCGCGCAATGCCGCGGAGCTTCTCCTGGCTGGCCTTGGCAGAGTCTGCCATCACATTCCCGATTCGCGGGGTTCGGACTCGAGCGCCTAGCGCTTCTTTTTCAGGCGAGCCGCTTCTGCAGCGTAGATTTCCGGTACGTAGGTCGCTACCGCATCCAGTCGGGCCTGCGGAACGGGTTCGCTCCCAAAGGACGCGAGAATGGCCTCACAGCGCTGCCTCACCGGTTGGGCAAACTCGCCGTGCGTCAGGATATACAGATCATTCCTACGCACACCGGACAGGACGGCACGTCCGACCTCGAGCGGATCGAGTGCGACCGCCATCAGATCCAAGCCGGGCACGTCTTTCACGCCGGGTGGGGGAGCGCTGACCTCCGGAGCCCCGGAATTGAAGTACTCCGCTGGACGATTTCGCTCCGAGTCCATGATATTGGTGCGCACCAGACCGGGGCAGAACACCGATACCCCAACGTTCTTGCCCGCCAGTTCCACTCGCAGTGCCTCCATCATTCCGACAATGGCGTACTTGGTCGTCACATACACCCCGAGCATCCCTGCAACCAGGCCGCCGGAGGAGGACGTTGCCAGAATGTGCGCGCCCTCGCCATGTGCCAGCATCCGCGGCAGGAAAGTGCGGATGCCGTTGAACACTCCGTCGATGTTCACGCTCATCGCCCAGTCCCAATCCTGCCAAGTCGCATGGCTGATCTGCTTGACGATTCCGATGCCCGCATTATTCGCAAGCAGATGCACGTTGCCGAATACTTCGCGCACCTCGTCGGCCGCCCGAACCATTCCCTGGCGGTCGGTGGTGTCCAGCTTGATAGCATGCACACCGGGGTTGTCGGGAGGGAAACTCTCGAGAGCCCTGCGGCAGTGCTCTTCGCGCATGTAGGTGATCACGACCTTCATGCCGGCTGCGGAAAATGCCCGAGCCATCCCTAATCCGATGCCGCTCGATCCGCCTGTGATGAAAGCGACCTTGTCGCGTACCTCCGACAAGGGGGTTGCATGGGGGACCGGCGTGCTCATTTGCGCCTTCTCACGTAGTGGACACGGGTGTCGAGCATAGCGCGGGCGCTTGCGCTGCGGAACACCGGCCCATAGAATGAACGTTCATTCACTTCCTGTCCGGCGGCGCTGCCGCGCGTCCCGCGTTGGGCTTTCGGTACCGGAGAACCCGCCTATGATCGTCCGCCCGCCTGGGCCGTGGGCCGCAACGGCAATTGCCGTGGCCGTCACCCTGTCGGGCTGCGGTCATGGTCCGGCGCTGCCGCAATCCCAGGACTTTCGCCCCGAGGTGACGGTCGTCGCCCTGAAGGCCCAGCCGGTGACGCTCACACGGGAGCTACCGGGCCGCACCGGCGCGTATCTGGTGGCGGACGTGCGCCCGCAGGTCTCGGGCATCGTGAAGCGGCGGCTGTTCACGGAAGGGAGCCTGGTGCGCGCGGGCCAGGTGCTCTACGAGATAGACGACTCGATCTACCGGGCGCAGTACGATAATGCCGCGGCTGCGCTTCAGAAGGCGAAGGCCAACGAGGTTGCAGCCCAGCTTGCGGCGCGCCGTGCGGCAGAGCTCATCAAGATCGATGCGATCAGCGCGCAGGACAATGAGAACGCCATTTCGGCGGGCGCGCAGGCGGTCGCGGACGTGGCCGCGGCGCGTGCCGCGCTCGAGAGCGCTGCGGTCAATCTCTCCTACGCGCGGATTGCGGCGCCGATCACCGGCCGCATCGGCCGGTCCGCGGTCACGGCCGGTGCGCTCGTCACCGCCGATCAGTCCACCGCGCTTGCGACGATCCAGCAGCTCGATCCGATCTATGTCGATGTGAACCAGTCGAGCGCCGATTGGCTGGCGCTCAAGCAGGAGATCGACTCGGGACGCGTTCGCTCCACGGGCGCAGGCACGCCGGCCACCATCGTGCTCGAGAACGGCGCGACCTATCCCCACGAGGGGAAGTTGCTGTTCAGCGACGTCACGGTCGATCCGACGACCGGCAATTTTCTACTGCGTGTGCTCGTACCCAATCCGGAGGGATTGCTGCTTCCGGGCATGTACGTGCGCGCCGTGATCGATGAAGGGGTGCTGCCGCACGGTATTCTCGCGCCGCAAGAGGGCATCGAGCACAATCCACGCGGCGAGGCGACGGCTCTGGTCGTGGATCCGGCTGGCCGGGTCCAGGAGCGCGGTGTCGGGGTCACCCGTGCGGTCGGCGACCGGTGGCTCATCGACAGCGGTCTCTCGGCCGGGGACCGCCTGATCGTCTCCGGTGTGCAGAAGGTGCAGCCCGGCATGCCGGTGCGCGCGGTCGAGGAGGCGCAGGCGCGGTAGGCCCCGGCCGCCGCGTGCGTCGCACCCATGTCGCTGTCACGTTTCTTCATCGACCGGCCGGTGTTCGCGTGGACCGTCGCCCTCATCATCATGCTGTTCGGCGCCGTGGCCATCACGCGGCTGTCAGTCGCTCAGTATCCGAACATCGCCCCACCGGCGGTGTCGATTACCGCCTCGTACCCCGGCGCGGATGCGCAGACCGTCGAGAACTCCGTCACGCAGATCATCGAGCAGAACATGACTTCGCTCGATGGCCTGCTCTACATGGCCTCGACCAGCGACAACGCGGGGAACGCGAGTATCACGCTCACCTTCGCCAATGGCGTCAATCCGGATATCGCGCAGGTGCAGGTGCAGAACCGGCTCCAGCAAGCCGTGCCGCTGCTGCCGCAGGTCGTGCAGCAGCAGGGGATCCGTGTCGCCAAGGCCAATAACGACTTCCTCCTGGCCGCGGGCTTCATCTCGTCCGACGGCAGCATCAGCGAGAGCGATATCGCCGACTTCGTCGCGACCAACATCGCCGACCCGGTGAGCCGGATGCCGGGGGTGGGCTCCATGCAGGAGTTCGGTCCCAAGTATGCGATGCGCATCTGGCTCAATCCCGACCGGCTCAATACCTATGGTCTCACGCCCGACGATGTGGTCGCGGCCGTGCAGGCACAAAACGCGCAGATCTCCGTCGGACAGCTGGGCGGCGAGCCCGCGGTCCACGGCCAGCAGATCAACGTCACGGTCACGTCCCAGGGGCGGCTGCACACGCCCGAGCAGTTCCGCGACATCGTCCTGCGCAGCAACACCGACGGCTCGACCCTGAAGCTCGCAGATGTGGCGCGCGTGGAGGTCGGGCAGGCCGATTACAGCTATCACGTGCGCTTCAACGGCCGGCCGGCTGCCGGCATGGGGGTCATCCTCGCTCCCGGCGCCAACGCGCTCGATACGGTGCGCAACGTCAAGGCCGAGATCGAGCGCTTGAGACCGAGCTTTCCGCGCAGCCTCGAGGCGGTCTATCCGTACGACACGACGCCGTTCGTCCGCAAGTCGATCCGCGACGTGATCGTCACGCTCGTGGAGGCCATTGCGCTCGTCTTCGTCGTGATGTTCGTGTTCCTGCAGAACATCCGTGCCACGTTGATTCCCTCGATCGCCGTGCCGGTCGTGCTGCTCGGTACCTTCGGCGTGCTGGCCGTCGCCGGTTACTCGATCAACATGCTGACCATGTTCGCCATGGTGCTGGCGATCGGCCTGCTGGTCGACGATGCGATCGTGGTCGTCGAGAACGTCGAGCGGCTGATGACCGATGAGGGCCTCTCGCCGCGGGAGGCGACGCGCCGCTCGATGGATCAGATCACCGGCGCGCTGATCGGGATCGCCACGGTGCTCTCGGCGGTCTTCGTGCCGATGGCGTTTCTTCAGGGGTCGACCGGGGTAATTTACCGGCAGTTCTCGATCACCATCGTCTCAGCCATGGTTCTCTCGGTGATCGTTGCGATCGTCGTCAGTCCGGCGCTGTGCGCCACGCTCATCAAGCCGGTGAAGAAGGGCGAGCACCACGGCCACCGCGGTTTCTTTCGCTGGTTCAATCGGGTGTTCGACGAGAGCAATCTGCGTTACCAGGGCGTCGTCGGCCGCATGGTGCGCCGGCCGGGACGCTACCTGCTCCTCTACGCCGCGCTCGGCTCGCTGATGGCCCTGCTGTTCTTCCGGCTGCCGACCGCCTACCTCCCGCAGGAGGATCAGGGGGCCCTCATGCTCCTCGTGCAGGCGCCCGTGAACGCGAGCGTCGAGCGCACCGAGGCGGCGCTCGACAAGGTCCGCCATTACTTCGACACCTACGAGCGCAAGGCGATGCGCTCGATCTTCACGATCTCCGGCTACAGCTTCTCGGGCCAGGGCCCCAACGCGGGCATGGGATTCATCCTGCTCAAGGACTGGAGCGAGCGCCGGGGCAGGGATCAGAGCGCGCAGGCGCTGCAGATGCGTGCCAACCGTGCGCTGTTCGGCCTCAAGGATGCGATGGTGTTTGCGGTGGCGCCCCCCGTGGTGCAGCAGCTCGGCAACTCTGCTGGCTTCGACTTCTATCTCAAGGACGATGAGGACCAGGGACATGCGGCACTGATCGCTGCGCGCAACCAGTTGCTTTTCATGGCCGCGAAGGATCCGCTGCTCGCCAACGTTCGACCGACCGGGGAGGAGGATGCGCCGCAATTTCGCATCGATGTCGATGCGCAGAAGGCCGCCGCCCTCGGGGTGCCCGTTGCCGCCGTCAACGACACGCTGTCGCTCGCCTGGGGTGGCCGCTACATCGACGACTTCGTCGATCGTGGCCGCGTGAAGCACGTGATGATCCAAGCCGATGCGCCCTACCGCATGCAGCCCGGCGACTTCGGACGCTGGTACGTCCGTAATGGCGCGGGCTCGATGGTCTCGCTCGCCTCGCTCATCACCACGCACTGGACTTACGGCCCGCCGCAGCTGGTGCGCTTCAACGATGCTTCCGCGGTTGAAATCAACGGGGAAGCCGGCCCCGGGGTGAGCTCCGGGACCGCGATGCAGGAGATCGAGAGGCTCGCCGCGAAGCTGCCGTCAGGCTACTCGGTCGATTGGGCGGGCGAGTCCTACCAGGAGCAGGTCGCGGGCGAGCAGCTGCCGCTGCTCTACGGCCTGTCGCTCGCGGTCGTATTCCTGTGCCTCGCGGCGCTCTACGAGAGCTGGTCGATCCCCACGGCGATCATCCTGGCGGT
>JASHUC010000226.1 GCA_030040235.1 Gammaproteobacteria bacterium
CAGAAGTTTCTACCGCGCGAGTTCTTCCAGTCCGCCGAGTACCAGCGCATCGCCGATCTTGCGCGCACGCTCGCAGGGCTCATCGGCGAAGGTGCCTACGCCACGCGCGGCCAGGAGCGCCAGGACATCGGGTCCTTCAAGGAGGCGATGAAGTGGCTCTTCGAGCAGGCGCGCAAGGGCCAGACGATCCAGCGCTACAAAGGGCTCGGCGAGATGAATCCCGAGCAGCTCTGGGAGACGACCATCAACCCGGAGAGCCGGCGGCTGATGCAGGTGCGCATCGAGGATGCCGTCGCGGCGGACGATATCTTTACGACCCTCATGGGCGATCAGGTGGAACCCCGGCGCGAGTTCATCGAGAAGAATGCGCTGTCGGTCGCGAATCTGGATATCTAGATAGCGGCGATGAGCCGCCGCTAATAAGCTTTCCAGAGAGTCAATATCGCAGATTGAAGCGATTATTGATCCGCTAAAGAGACAGTATCGCGCGCTTCCGGCACCAGGCCAGCCACCTGCGCCTCGATCCAGCGCTGTGCTTCGGCGTTGACCTCGCGGGGATCGCGGCCCGCCGCATCGATCGGCGGTCCCAGGACCACGCGAATCAGCCCGCGCCTCTTGCGCAGGCCGCGGCGGGGCCAGAAGTACCCGGCGCTGTGAGCGACGGGCACCACGAGCTTCCCGGTCTGCGCCGCCAGCAGCGCGCCACTCACGCCGTACTTGCGCGTCTCGCCCGGCGCCATGCGCGTGCCCTCGGGGAAAATCATGACCCAGTCGCCTTCGGCGAGCCGCTGCTTACCCTGCTCGATCACCTGGCCCACCGCGACATGGCCGACGCGGCGATCGATCGCGATGGCGTGCAGCAGCCGGATCCCCCAGCCGACGATCGGGATCCACTCGAGCTCGCGCTTGAGCACCCAGACCTGGCGCGGAAAGATCACATTCATCGCAATCGTTTCCCAAGACGAGGAGTGCTTCCAAAGCGCGATGTGGTTGCCGGGGGGTAGATGCTCGGCGCCCTCGACCACATGGCTGAGGCCGCACGTGAAGCGCAGCACCTTGAGGAGCACGACAGCCCAGAAGCGGGCGAGGGTGAAGCGTCGCGGGAACGGCAGGAACACCGAGAGGGCGACGAATACGATCGCGTAGAAAAAGGTCCAGGCGAACAGGAAGACCGTGAAGGCGAGCGAACCGGCGAGCTGCATCTCTCGTGCATCGGCGGCCGGAACCGAGGGGCGCCCGGCTTGAGGCGGGAATCATACACTTCGGCCCGGCTCGCATCCGCAAGCTGCCGCTCGCACAAAAATGGCGCGCTCGGGGTTTCGCTATGCACTAATATGGTGCACGCGGGGCGCAAGCTTGCAGCAAGCCATTGATTCCACGGGGCCCCAAATTGGCACACGGGCTGCAATGAGCAAGCGCTCGATCGCACGTCGAGCAACCCTTGCGCGGCAAAGAGGCCACGCCCTTTGCCGGGCGGGCAGGAAGCGGCCGCAGGCGCTTTTCTGCAATCGAACAATCCGGAGGCGATATGACATCCAGTGACGTTCTCAAGCTCATCAAGGATAAGGAGGTGAAGTTCGCGGACCTCCGATTCACGGATACGCGCGGCAAGGAACAACACGTAACCATTCCCGCGCGGCTCGTCGATGACACCTTCTTTCGCGAAGGCAAGATGTTCGATGGCTCATCGATCGCCGGCTGGAAGGGCATTCAAGAGTCGGACATGATCCTCATGCCCGAAGCCGCCACCACGGTCATCGATCCGTTCTTTGAAGAGACGACGGTCGACATCCGTTGCGATGTGATCGAGCCGCTCACGATGCAGGGCTACGAGCGCTGCCCACGCTCGCTCGCCAAGCGCGCCGAGGCTTATCTCAAATCCACCGGCATCGCCGATCAGGCGCTGTTTGGTCCGGAGAACGAGTTCTTCATCTTCGATAGCGTGCGCTCCGGCGCGAGCGTCAACGGTTGCTTCTACGAGATCGAGTCCGCGCAGGGCCACTGGAACCTCGGCAAGGACTACCCGGACGGCAACAAGGGTCACCGCCCCGGGCTCAAGGGCGGGTATTTCCCGGTTCCCCCGGTGGATGCATTTCAGGACATCCGCTCGGCGATGTGTCTGGCCCTCGAGGAGATGGGACTCAAGGTCGAAGTCCACCATCACGAAGTGGCGACCGGCGGCCAGGCGGAGATCGGCGTCGGTGCGGGAGGCCTCGTGCAGAAGGCCGATGCCGTGCAGGTGCTCAAATACTGCGTACTGAACGTCGCACAGAGCTACGGCAAGACGGCGACCTTCATGCCGAAGCCGCTCGTCGGAGACAACGGCAACGGCATGCACGTGCACCAGTCGCTGCAGAAGGAGGGCAAGGCGCTCTTCGCGGGCGACAAGTACGGCGGGCTGTCCGATCTCGCGCTCCACTACATCGGCGGCATCATCAAACACGCCAAGGCGCTCAACGCCATCACCAATCCGGGTACGAACAGCTACAAGCGCCTGGTGCCGGGCTTCGAAGCGCCGGTGATGCTCGCATACTCCGCACGCAACCGCTCCGCCTCGATCCGCGTCCCGTGGGTGTCGAGCCCGAAGGCGCGCCGCATCGAGGTTCGTTTTCCGGACGCGATCGCGAATCCCTATTTCGCCTTCACCGCGATGATGATGGCGGGCCTCGACGGGGTTCAAAACAAAATCCATCCGGGCGAGCCGGCCGACAAAGATCTCTACGACCTCGAGCCCGAGGAGGCCAAGCACATCCCGACCGTGTGCCACTCGCTCGACATGGCGCTCGAGCATCTCGACAGGGACCGCGAGTTCCTCACCCGCGGCGGCGTCTTCACCAATGATGTGATCGATGCCTACATCGGCTTGAAGCTGCAAGAGGTCACGCGGCTGCGCATGTCGACGCACCCGATCGAGATGGAGATGTACTACAGCTGCTGACATGCGTGCGATCGCCTTCCGTGCAAGCGAAACTCGGCTCGGCGGCACGCTCCCTCCTCGCGGGGGAGCGCGCTGCCGAGGACCAAGGCGAGGACCGCGAACCGTAGCGTGGTGCTCCGCCCTCCGC
>JASHUC010000227.1 GCA_030040235.1 Gammaproteobacteria bacterium
TACCCCCGGAATCGCCGGGGAGAAGGGCTGGGAGGCCGGCTTTCAGGCCGACATTCTCGCCGCGGTACGCGGCTCGGAGACTGCGCTGCCGTTCCTCAAGCAGTCCAGGTCCGGCGCCATCGTCTTCATCGCGAGCATCTCGGGGGTGATGTCGAAGGCGCTCAAGGCGCCCGGCATTCTCGCCTACGGCTCGTGCAAGGCGGCGCTCATCGCCTACGGCGCGCAGCTCAGCAAGGAAGTGGCCAAGGACGGCGTGCGCGTGAACATGGTTTCCCCCGGACCGATCTATTTCAAGGAGGGCCCGTGGGACTTCATCAAGCAGCGCGCCCCGGCGGCCTATGAGGATGCGCTTCAGCACTGTGTCATCGGCCGGCTGGGCAAGCCCGAGGACATCGCATCGGCGGTCGTGTTCCTCGCAAGCCCGAAATCGGGCTTCACCGTCGGGCAGAACCTGCAGGTCGACGGCGGCTACATGGAGCACATCGCGTTCTGAAGCGCTACTTCGCCGTGCGCGGCCACCAGGGCAGCGCCTCATCCATCGCGAGCAACGCGCCCGGCGCGGATGGCAGCTCGTAACCGGGCAAGCCGGCAAGCACCGCTCGCCAGCCTCGCCCTGCGAGAAAATCGCGCAGCCGCTCGACCGCCGGCAGCTCGAGGTTGCGGCTCGAGCAGGCGAGGAAGTAGTTTTCCTCGATGACCGGAACGAAGTGCAAGCCGAATTGCAGTGCCGCGGCCTCGACTCCGACGCCCGCATCGACCACCCCGCTCGCCACACACAGCGCGACCGCCAGGTGCGTGTGCTCGATGTGCTCGAAATACCCACGCAGGCTCGCAGGCTCGATCCGATGCTCCTGAACGAGGTGATCCACGAGCATCCGCGTGCCCGAGCCCGCCTGGCGGTTCACGAACCGCAGCCGAAACTGCGCGATATCCGGGAACGATTTGATGATCGTCGCGTGCTCGGCTCGCACCATCAAGCCCTGGGTACGCCGCGAGAAGGCGATCAGCTTCTGTTCGGCGGGCTTCAGCAGCCGCTTGAGTGCGGTGGCGAATACCGGTGCGTTGCAGCGGAGCGCCGGCACGTGAAAGCCGGCGATGAGACAGCTGCGCTCGTTGAGCGCGCGCAGAGCGTCCGCACTGCCGAGAAAGCCGACATCGAGGTACAGCTGGGATGCCGCTGCGAGTTGCTGTTGCAGCAGCGGCAGCGCGAGATCGTGGCTCGCACGCACGCTGAGGAGCTGGTAGCGCTCATCCCGCGCCTCGGCCAGCACCCGCGCCAGCTCGCAACGCAACGCCTCGAAGTGTGGTTGCATGCGAACGCGGGCACGGCGCTCTGCCCATAACAGCTTTTCGGCGAACGCGGTGGGGCGCGCGCGCCGGCCCTGGGACCAGCTGATGAGGGGCTGACCGAGCACCGCCTCCCACCGTCTGAGGTTGCCCCACGCGTGGCGGTAGGAGCAGCCGAGGAGCCGGGCCGCGTGCCGGATGGAGCCACCCTGGCTGACGGCGGTGAGCAGCTCGAACAGCGGGTTGCCCAGCACGCCCCCACCGGGCTCGTGGGGCTCGAAGACGGGTCGCAGCGCCTCGAGTCCCGGCGCCTTGGGCGCGCTACGCTTCCAGCTCTTGTCTATCTTGGTCGGGGGCACAGGTGTAGCAGAGGTAACGCCCGCGCGCGGCGTGACCGAACAGGGACATTCCGAGTCGCGCGGCGACATCCACACACGCGCTCGTGAGGCCTTTGCGTGAGACGACGGTGGGGATTGCGAGCTGCGCTGCCTTCAATACGGTCTCGGCGGTCAGTCGCCCCGTCATGAAGAGAATCTTGCCGGCACCCGTGACCCCATGCAGCAGCATCCAGCCGGTGACGATGTCGAGCGCGTTGCGCCGGCTCACGTCCTCGACACTGGCCCACAGCTCCGGGCCTTCGAACAGCGCGCAGCCGTGCACTGCTCCTGCGGCGCGGTAGATGCCACCGTCCTGCGGTAGGTTCGCAAGCATCGCGAGCACGGTCTCCCCGGAGACGTGCGCGGGCGCCAGCGCGGGCCGTTGCTGCGCCCCCGCCGCAGGAGCCTGGGTCCGTACCGTGGCGGCACCGCTCGGCCAATCGACGGTGATGGACTCCAAGCCCGTCACATCGGTGATCAGCTGCCGGCTCCAGAGATAGCCGGTCACCAGCCAGGCCGGGCTCGCCCCGAGCGTCCAGAGGGTCGTGATCTCCCGGCCATCGAGGAGGATGCGCAGCGGCCGCTCGATGGGCACGCGGATCGCGTGCTGATCCCCGTATTGATCGATGACCCGCATCGACCTGGTGAGCTCAGCGGGAGGACAGTCCAGATGCGGCCCGTGGGCGACCGGTGCACGTTCGCGTGCCCTCGGGCCCATCACGAGAGCGGCGTGGGTGGCAGCCTCGAGCGCTACGTCGTGGCCCATACGGCTTGATGCACTTACGACCAGTGGCATCCATTATGATACTCGCAGGATAACACTCGGACATTCCTGCAGCTTTAGGAAAGCGAGGCTCTACGGCAATCAGTCCCGCAATGGCGCTGCAGGCGATCGAGGAGCGGATGGCGCCGCTTCCCATCGAGTCGCGTCCACTTGCGCTCAGCATCGGCCGCACGCTGCGCAAGGACATCTATGCCGAGCGAGACAATCCGCCGTTTGATCGGGTCTGCATGGACGGCATGGCCATTCACAGCGCCGCCGGAGACGGCAAAGCCCGGCGCTTCGCCATCGAGGCGACGCAACGAGCGGGGACACCGGCGCTCGCACTCTCGCGAGGCGAGAATGCCATCGAGGTCATGACCGGCGCCGTGCTGCCGCGGGGCACCGATTGCGTGATCCCGCTCGAGGAGTACGAGCTTCTCGATGGGGTGGCGACGCTCAAGGGCGAGGTGCTCGTAGAGCCCCACCGCAACGTGCAGCTGCGCGGCTCGGACAGTCAGCCGGGGGTGCCGATGCTCAGAGCCGGCGTGCGGCTGGGCGCCGCGGAGATCGCCGTTGCAGCCTCTGCCGGATTGTCCAGCGTGAGTGTGAGTGCGGAACCCTCCTTCGCGGTGATCTCCACCGGAGACGAGCTCGTGGAGCCGGGACAGCCGATCGCGGAGCACCAGGTGCGCCGCTCGAACGCGTACGCGCTGATCGCCGCGCTTCGCGAGCACCATTTTCACAGTGTCGTGAACGATCATGTGCTCGACAGCGAAGGGATGCTGCACGAGCGCCTGGGACGGCACCTCGCCGCATCGAATGTCCTCATCCTCAGCGGCGGTGTGTCGAAGGGGAAGTTCGACCTGGTGCCGAAGGTGCTGAAGGAGTTGCGGGTCGAGGAGGTCTTCTACCGCGTGGCGCAGCGGCCCGGAATGCCGATGTGGTTCGGTATCGGCCCATCGGGTCAGGCCGTGTTCGGTTTGCCGGGCAACCCCGTCTCGACGCTCGTGTGCCTGATTCGCTATGTCATTCCGGGCGTCGCCGCGGCCATGCGCGCTGCGCGCACGCCGCGCGAACCGGTCGCGCTCGCCGCCGCTCTCGAGCTCAGACGCACGTTCACGTCCTTCATTCCCGTGTGCCTCGAGCACGATGCGCTCGGGCAAGCGCGTGCGCGGCCGCGCATGCCCCACGGCTCCGGGGATTTTCTGGCGCTCGCCGGGACGGATGGATTCGTCGAGCTTCCGCCGCGGTCCGATCCGTTTCCCGAGGGCTTCGTGGGCGATCTTTACCGCTGGTAGAGCGGCCGTCGTTTCTCGCGCGATCAGAATCGGTCCGCGAGGGCGGCGAGATCGGCCTGCGTGTTGATGTTGGCAAACGCCTCTTCCGTCTCGAAGCGCACGCGGACGGCCCCGACGCTTTCCAGAACGCGCCACGTGGCCGGATGGGCCCCGCCCGCGAGAGCCTGCGTCACCGCGCCGAGCGCACCCACGGGCCAGAGTGCACACAAGGGCTCCGGTCCCCGGGCGGTCTCGGCCATCGCGGCCGCAGACCCGGCGGCGGCGATCAGCCGGGCGAAGAGGTCATCGGGCAGCAGCGGGACGTCACACGGGCTCACAGCAACCGCTCGAGCCTCCAGGCTCTTGGCCCACGCAAGCCCAGCCTTGACGCCGGCGAGCGGACCCGCGGCATCGCCGGGGGCGTCATGCAGCAGCGTCAGGCTCTGGGCTCGGGCCAGCGCCTCGGCCTCGGTCCCGGGGCGCACGTTGACCGCAACTGCGACGCAGCTTCTCTGCAATCGCTCGACCGCCCAGAGCAGAAGCGGTCTGCCCCTGAGGAGGGCAACCGCCTTCTCACCGCCGAAGCGAACCGAGCGACCGCCCGCAATGACAACGCCCACCACGGCGCCCGCGACGTGTGGCTCCGGCATCCCGCCTCAGGACGATTCTCGTAACATAGGGCAGTGTAGCAGTGAGAACGCAAAGCATGGGCCCAACCACACGCATTCGCCGGTATCGTCAGCTCGCCGCCGCGGTTTGCCTCGCGTCGGGCCTCGTCGCGGCGCCGCTCGCCCGCGCCCAGCCGGTCGAGATCTTCGCCGCGGGTAGCCTTCGCACGGTGGTCGGTGAGCTCGCCAAGGACGCACGCTCGGCCTTCGGGGTCGAGGTCAAAGCCGAATTTGGCGGCTCGGGGACGCTTCGCGAGCGCATCGAGAAAGGCGCATCGCCGGATCTGTTCCTGTCAGCCGATCTCGCCTCCCCACGCAGGCTCCAAGCGCTCGGCCGAACGGTGGTCCCCGTCATACCGTTCGCGCGCAACCGCGTGTGCATCGTCTCGCGCGGTTCGCTGCATGTGACGGCAGGCGACCTGATCGACCGCTTGCTCGCCACAGACACCCGAATCAAGACCTCCAATCCGAGCGCAGACCCCGGAGGCGCGTACGCCTTTGCGATCTTTGACCGCATCGAGGCGCTGCATCCGGGATCCGGGGCGCTGCTCGAGGAGAAGGCACGCAGATCGATGCAGCTCACGGCCCGGCCGGCCCGTGCGAATCAAAGCGCCGCCGCGGCGCTCTTCGCATCCAAGCAGATCGATGTGCTCATCACCTATTGCAGCGGTGCCCCGGCGCTCGAGAAGCAGGTCCCCGGGCTCGCGAGCCTCCCGGTTCCTGCGCCGCTCGATCCCCATCCCATCTACGGCGCAGCCGTGTTGTCCTCCAAGCCCGAGGCGATGCGGCTCATGCTCTATCTCCTCTCCGACAAAGGGCAGCTCATCGTTTCAAACGCCGGGCTCGTGCCGCTCGCCTCGCCCGGGAATTCGCGGTGAACAACGCCCGCGTGCTGGGGATCGTCGGCTGGAGCGGCTCCGGCAAGACGACACTGATCATCAAGCTCATACCCCTTCTGGGGCGCCGCGGTCTGCGCGTCGCGACGCTCAAGCATGCCCATCACGCTTTCGATGTCGACCAGCCGGGCAAGGACTCCTACGAGCATCGCAAAGCGGGAGCCTGCGAGGTGATCGTGTCCTCGGCGCGACGCTGGGTGCAGATGCACGAGCTCGGCGAGGAAACCGAAGCGACGCTCGCGGCGCTGCTCAGCAGGGTCTCGCCCTGCGATCTCGTGCTGGTCGAGGGCTACAAGAGCGAGCGGCACCCCAAGATCGAAGTCTTTCGCCAAGAGGTCGGCAAGGGTCCCTTGCACCCGGCAGACGACCGCATCGTCGCCGTCGTGAGC
>JASHUC010000228.1 GCA_030040235.1 Gammaproteobacteria bacterium
AAGTAACCGTAGCTGCGCTGCAGGTTCTCGATGGCGCGTTCGTCCTCGAGCTGCTCGAGCGCACGAGCGATCCCTGCGAGCCGCGCATCCACCACCGGCGGCTCGCCCGCCGCGCGCGATCCCCGGGGCGCGACAGCCGGCGAACCGTGGGCGGCCTGGCCACCCGCAATCGGCTTGCCCGTGACCGGGTGCGCATAGTGAAACGGCGGAACGTAGACCTCGGGGAAGGCCTCGTAGATCTCGCTCGGCGGCTCATCCGGAGGAATGCGGTCGCTGGGCTGCGCCGCAGGCCGGGGCCCGCTCATCCAGCCCCGGTCGTAATGCGCGAAATAGGTGGTGTAGACGTGGTCGCGCTTGAACCTCCACAGGCCGCCCTCGTTGACGAACTCGTTCTCGTAGACTCCGCCGTGCCACAGTCCCGCACCCTGGTAGATACCGAGCTGACCGAACGCGCGGCTGCGCGCCCAGGCTCGCCGGCCGCCCGGATCGATGTGAACGAGCGGCTGCAGCTGCTGGTGGTTGTGGAGGTGATTGGGCTCGACGCCCTGCGGCCCGAAGAGCTCGAGGGCCCGGCGAATGTGTGCCCCGCCGCGATAGATTCCGCGTTGCGAGATCTCCATCGTGGCATCGGGGGCGAACAGCTCAGCGAGCGCATCCCACTGCTGCTTGTCGAGATAGTAGCCGTAGGCGCAGATCAGATTCTCGATTTGCTGGGCATCGTGCAGGCGTCGCAGGCGCTGCTCGAGCGCTGCGATCGCCCCGGCGAGCATCGCATCGTCCGCCTCGCCCGCAGGCGCGGCGGCCTCGACCGCCTGTACCTCGGAGCGGGGGAGCTCCTCGGCCGGATAGCGATAGTGATAGGGCGGGACGTAGACGCCCGGCCAGGTCGCGTAGCGCTCGCTGGGCGGCTCATCGGGCGCAACGCCCATCGCGGCGGCGATCCCTCCCGTCACATCGCGGTTTCCGGGCCATCCGCCCGCGTAGGGCACGATGAATGTTTGATACCAGTGCAGCCGGGTGATCTTCCACGTGCCGTGCTCGCGCGCGTACTCGCACTCGTACGGCCCCTCGCCCCACAGCGCCTCCCTCCCGAGCTCGCCGGCGAGAATGAAAGCACGCCATCGGCCCTTTGCGCTGCGTCCATCGGGCGCCACGCTCACCACGGGCTGCAGCTGAAACCACTCGTTGAGCCTTCCGGGGGCGAGTCCCGGCCCGCCGCCGCCGCGCGCCTTCAGGTACTGCCGGATGCGCTCGCTGCCTCGGTAGACCCCGTCGAGACCCATCTCGAGCGTCGCATCGTCGCTGAAGAGCTGTGCTGCCGAATCCCAGAGCGCCGCATCGAGGTAGTAGCCGAGGGCACGCTGCAGGCGCTTCACCCTGCTCGCCGCTTCGAGCCGCGCAGTCTGGAGCTCGAGGAATGCGAGCCGCGCCTCGTTCCTGCTCATGGCCGCTTGCGCGCGAGGTAGGCCGCAATGGCCGCGAGATCCGCATCGCTCAGCTCGGTTTTGCGGAAGGGCGGCATCACGCTCACACCGTGTCTGACGATGTACTCGACGTAGGCGGGTCGCAGGTCCGTGCGCTGCTCGAGCAGGGCAGGCACTTTACCGGCGTACTTCGCCCGCAGTGCGCGGGTTCCGGGCTTTGCGGGCCCCGTGCCATGGCAGACGGCGCATTCGCGCTGAAATGCGAGGTAGCCGGGGGAATCCCCGGGCCGGGCGACGATGGCCGACCAGGTCCAGGAGACCGTCGCTTGCGGCTCGGAGGGGCCGCGCGCACCGGCTCGCGCAACGTAGAGGTTTGCCACCAGCCCCGCGATGAGCCCGCTGCCTGCCACGGCACCGGCAATAGCCCGAAGCAGACTCATCAGGTTTTCCGCAGGTGCCTGGGCCAGATGCCGTAGCGACCCGGTGACATGATGCCGTTCGGATCGATGGCGTCCTTGACGGTCTCGTGGAAGCGACGCAGCGCGTGATTGTTGAAGGAGTAAACGCTCATCACCGCGTCCTGGAAGGCGGGGGCCGTGCGGTACTCCCCCCAGCCGTGCTCGGCGGCGAGCCGGATGAGCTTGTGGAAGGCCGCGCGGTTCTTGCGATTGATCGCGATGTCGGTGGTCACCGGAAAGCCGAAGATGAAGATGAAGGCACGCTCCCAGTAACACGAGGGCAGGCTGAAGCGCAGCACCGGCAGATCGAAGTCCCGCGCGGCCGCGGCGAACACCCGGTTGGCGTCGAACACCGCCTCGGCATTGCGCGGAATGATCGGCGAGAACCACATGTGCCCATGCGTAGGATTGGGATTCGTGCTCGAGCGTGCACCGATCGAGAACATGTTGAGAGTCGGGATGCCGAACTCCGGCCAGTGCACGTCGAGGCGCTGCGAGCCGCCGAGTGGCAGGCGGATGACATCCTCCTGCTCGAAGCGCACTCCCGCGATGACGGAGAACTTCTCCTTGCAGTAGTCCCACTGGGCGGCAATCACCTTGGCCGGCCCGTAGAATTTGAGATTGAACGTCCAGTACGCGAGCCCTTTGCGCTGCCCGTAGGCCTCGAGCGCCTGATGCCGGCCGGTCTCCACCTGGTCGCGAAGCGCGAGCAACTCCGGATCGACGGGCGATTGCGGCACATCCGCCATGGCTTTCGCGTATTCGCGGATGGAAAGGATGCCGAGGAGCGGGCTGCCCAGATCGGGCATGCCGTTCGTCACGTCACTGTTCTCGAGATGGTTGAGCACCTTGACGAGCGCGTACAGATCGTCCCGTTTGGCTGCGAGTACGGTCCCGGAGAGATACGCCTCGGGCTCGGGCATCAGCCAGAACCCCATCTTGGTGATGATGCCGTAGTTCGACTGTGAGAAGAGTCCGTCGATCCACGGCCCGAAGCCGGACTTGTACTGTTGCCAGGTCTTCGCATCCGGCAGGGCACCCATTCCGGTACGCAAGAGCTCGCCATTGGGCAGCACCACCTCGAGACCGCAGTGCGCATCGAAGTGGTTGCGGAACTCCCGGCGTGTATAGCCGCCGCCGCGATCGAGCGCATTGCCGACGGGGCTGCCCCAGCCCGGGTCGGGGACATCGACCCACACCTTGAGACCATGCTCCTGGATGTAGCGATAGAGGTCGAAGTAGCTCACGCCCGGCTCGACGAGGCAGGAGGCGTTGTCCTCGTTCACCTCGAGAACCCGATTCATGCGCTTGAGATCCACGACCACGCACCCGGAGTAAGCCGGCGCAGATCCCCCGTAGCCGAGGTCGCGACCCGTCGAGATGGGGTAGAGCGGAACGCGATACCGGTTGGCCGTTCGTACCAGGCTCTGAACCTCCTCGACGCTTTGCGGCGCCACGGCGGCCGAGGCCCAGCGCTCTTCCGGCTCACCGAGAAAGGGCGAGAACGCGTCCTTGTAAAGATCGAGGTCCGCCTCGCTCGTGAATACCCACTCCCGTCCGACCGTGCGCTCGAATGCGCCAACGGCGGCGGCGAAATTCTCGACGCTCACACCGGGCGGAGTTCTCATGCGGGGCTCCGCGCGCGCTACGCGCGCGCCGTTGCAGCGATGACCCAGGAATGCAGCGTGAGCACCGCCTCACCGGTTTCCCGATGCTCGGCGGCTCGCGCGCCCGCCAGCCCGCTCCATCCGCGGCGGCGCTCGACGCGGGCAATCATCGTTGCGATGTGCGGCGGCCAGTCTGCCGCTCCTGACGGGGGTGCATGGATCGCGATGTTCTGCGGAGCCGAGACCAGGTGCTCAACCGTGCCGTTCGCGAGCACGCGGTGAGCGGCGCGATAGACAACGCGCAGGCGGTGGTCCCAGGCGAGTTGCTCGAGGCAGAAGAGCGCGGCGTAGGTCGTGAGTCCGGCGAGGGCTGCGGGGCGCGCCTTCCACAGCGGCAGCAGCTCGTGATACCACAAACCGGTGAGATCTCCCCGCACGCCCCGGGTGAGCAGTCCGCAGTCAGCGGCAGCCTGACCGAACCGCACGGCTGCGGTGAACCGCTCATCGAACACGGCGGCATGCAGGCGGTTGCGCTCACCGGCGCTCGAGGAGGCGGCCTCGCACGGCACCCATGCCGCGAGAGCACCTGCGAGCGGCCCCGCTACGCTCGTCTGCACGAATTGTCTGCGGCTGACGCGCGGCATTCGAGCAGTATAGACCCGGCTGAGCTCTGGAGCGCCGCACGCGGCCCGGCTCCTCGGGAAGGGAGGGCGGGGCTTGCCGTTTTCGTCCGAAGGACTACTCTAACCAAGCAGCGGTCAGGCGACGGAGGACATCATGAGCGCCGTGATTACCGCAATGTTCGATGCGTACGGGGCGGCCGACAGTGCGCGCCTCACGCTCGTGCGGGACGGATTCCCGACGGACCGGGTCGATCTCACCGCCGAGTGCGAACCGGGGCGTGCCGCGCTCGCCCCCGCAGCCTCCTCCCACGAGATGCTGATGCGCCATTTCAGCGCGCTCTTCAGCGGTAAGGATGAGCGGGAGTGCGTCGAGCGTCTGACGGAGCGCATCGAGCACGGCGGCGCAGCCGTCACGGTGCACCCGCGCGGTCCGCTCGAGATCCTGCGCGCCTGGGAGATTCTCGAGGACGCTCACCCAGTCGAGCTGGCCGAGCACGATCTCTCGAATCAAAGGCTCGAGCACGCCGCGGCCGGACATACGCGCCCGTGGATTCGCGCCTTCTGGATCGAAAGCGACCATCCGTCCGACTGCATCTACTGCCGCCTGTTCGAGCGTCACTCGCATTGACTGCGAACGGACCGGGCTTTATCGGCAGTAGAAGTCGTAGGTGTGGCGGCAGGCGGTATCGGTCAGGTAACGCGAGGTGCCGAGCGGCGGGAAGAGCAGCCTGCGGAAGCGCTTCAGGCTCGGCAGGTTCTCGAGCGAGACTGGAGTGCGGGCCGGCACGTCATCCCAGCCGAGCACCAGCTGGCCTTCCGGACGCAGCCGCGTATAGCAGCTGCCGAAGAGCGCCTCACACTGCTCGTAAGAGTCGAGTCCGTACCCATACGCGCCGTTGCAGACGATCAGATCGAAGTAATCTTCTGGGAAGAAGTCACCGAGTCGCTCGAGCGGGGCGACCAC
>JASHUC010000229.1 GCA_030040235.1 Gammaproteobacteria bacterium
CTCGCCTCGGCGCCCGCGCCGGGACCGTTCCCGGACGTGTACGTGATCGTGAACGGCGAGCGTGCGGCGGCGGCGGGCTTCGGGCTGGTCGAACGCTTGCGCGATGCGCTGCCGGGGTTGCGCTTCGAATTGGGTCTAGGCGGGGGCAACTTCAAGAGCCAGTTCCGGCGCGCCGATCGCAGCGGGGCGAGGTTGGCGCTGGTGATGGGTGATGAGGAGCTCGCTCGAGGCGCGGCCGCCCTGAAACCTTTGCGCCAGGAAGCCGGTCAGAGCGAATGCCCGCTCGAGGAGCTGCCGGCGCGGATCGTGGCCGCCCTCGAGTCGGGGGGTGAGCCGGCGGCGGGACGATCGCGCTAGCGGTCGGGCGCCAGGCGGGCCCACCGAGCGGCTATCATAGAATGCGAAGACGGGGCGAGGGCTGGACTGGTGGACGAGTTTCTTTCCGAACAGGAGCAATGGGAGCGCTTCAAGGGCTGGTTCCGGGAGAATGGCCCGTGGATCGTCGCCGGGATCGCGCTGGCCGCGCTCGGGGTGGGCGGCTGGCGCTGGTGGCAGGCACACACGAACCGGCTCGCACTCGATGCGAGCACGCGCTATGAGCAGGTCCTCCAGGCATTCGATGACGGTGATCGCGCACGCGGGCTCGAGCTCATCGACTCGCTCGAGCGCGATCATTCCGGCTCGCCGTACGTGGACCAGGCGAACCTCGCGGCCGCGCGGATCTTCGTCGATTCGAACGAGCTCGCGCAGGCGGCCGAGCGGCTCGAGACCGTGATGCGCGAATCACGCGATCCAGAGCTCGCGACCATCGCGCGCCTGCGGCTCGCCCGAGTGCAGATCTCGCTCGGCAAGCCGGATGCGGCGCTCGCGACTCTCGGGACCCCTCAGACAGGCGCGTTCGCCTCTCGCTACCACGAGATCCGCGGAGACGCCTATTACGCCAAGGATGACAAGGTCGCGGCGCTCGGCGAGTATCGCGCGGCCCTGCTCGCGGCGGGTCCGTCTCTTGCGGAGAACAACGTGCTCAATCTGAAGATCAACGACCTCGCGGGCGAGGGTTCGCGGGCTTCCTCGGCGCCCGCTGCGCGCAGTTCCTCCTCGGCGTCCGCCGCGCCCGGGTCCTCGCCGGCGAGTCCGCCGCGCGAGGCCGCCGCCGCGCAGTCGAGCCGCTAGCCATGCGCCGCCTGATCGTGGCCGTTGCGCTGCTGGCGCTCATCACCGCCTGCTCGAAGACCAAGAACATCGAGCAGCCCAAGCGCCTGGTGCCGTTCACGGCGAGCCTGCGCGTCAGTCGCGCCTGGTCGGCCTCGGTGGGGGGCACCCGCAAGCCCCTGAGGCTCGGTCTCGACCTGGCGGTCGAGGGCGACACGGTCTATGCCGCGGGCCGCGGAGGCGAGGTCGCCGCATTCGATGCGGCGACGGGCCGAAGACTCTGGAGGCGCCGGGTGAAGGCAGCTCTGGGCGGCGGCCCGGGCGCCGATCCCGACATGGTCGTGGTCGGCTCGAGCGCGGGGGACGTGTTCGCGCTGCGTGCGGCGGACGGCCGGGTGCTCTGGCACGCCAATATTGCGAGCGAGATCCTCGCTGCGGCGGCGGTGACGCCGCGCCTCGTGGTCGTGCGGTCGGTGGACGGCAAGCTGCACGCGCTGCAGGCCGCAAACGGTCACGAGCTCTGGCAGGTGCAACAGCCGGTACCGAGCCTGTCTCTGCGGGGCACCTCCCGGCCGACGATCGTCGGGGACGTTGCGATCTGCGGCTTCGACAACGGCAAGGTCGTCGCAGCAAATCTGACCGACGGCTCGAGTGCGTGGGAGACGCTTATCAACGCGCCCCAGGGCAGCAACGAGATCGAGCGGCTGAACGATGTGGACGCCACACCGCGGGTGGACGGCGGCGATGTGTACGTCGCGCAGTTTCAGGGCAAGATCGCGAAGCTCGCGCTGGACAGCGGTCAGATCTGGTGGTCGCACCAGATGTCGAGCTATCACGGCATGGCGGTCGATCAGGACAACCTATATGTCGCGACCGCCGACGGCCAGGTCATCGCCATCCGCCAGAGCACCGGTGTCGAGCTCTGGCGTCAGAAGGCGTTGATGTACCGGCAGCTGTCCACCCCGACGGTGTCCGGCAATACGATCGTCGTCGGGGACTATCAGGGCTACGTGCACTGGCTGGATCTCAAGACCGGTGCGGTGATCGGCCGGGCGCGCAGCAGCAAGCACAGCATCAGCACCGCGCCGGTCGCGGTCGACGGTCTGCTGCTCGTCATGGACGACCGGGGCAAGGTCACCGCGCTTAGGCCCGTTGCGCTGGCCACGCCCCGCCGCGCGACCCCGGAGGGTGCGGTGAAGGGGGGCAGATGAGGAGGTGCGGTGCTCCCGATCGTCGCGCTCGTCGGGCGGCCGAATGTCGGCAAGTCCACGCTCTTCAACGTCCTCACCGGCACGCGAGATGCCATCGTCTCGGACCTGCCTGGCGTCACGCGTGATCGGCAGTACGGGTTCGCTCGCTCGAGCCCGGTGCCCTGCGTCGTCATCGATACCGGCGGGCTCGTCGAGCGCCCGATCGGAATCGAGGCGCAGATGCGCGTGCAGACCGAGCGTGCCATCGCCGAGGCCGACCGGCTCATCCTCATCACCGACGCGCGCAGCGGCCTCACCGCGCAAGACGAGTTGATCGCGCGGGAACTGCGCCGCAGCGGCAAGCCGATCACGCTCGCGGTCAACAAGACCGAGGGGCTCGACGCGGAGGCCGCACTCGCGGAATTCCACGCCCTCGCGCTCGGCGAGCCTCAGCCGATCGCGGCGAGCCACGCCGCGGGCGTTCGCGAGCTGCTCGAGCATGCGCTCGCCGGACTCCTCGCGGAGCAGGCTGGCGATACGCCCTCGAGCGCCATCCGCATCGCGATCGTCGGCCGGCCGAATGTCGGCAAGTCCACCCTCGTCAACCGCCTGCTCGGGGAGGAGCGGGTGATTGCGAGCGAGGCGCCGGGTACCACGCGCGATCGCATTCTCGTTCCGTTCCGGCGCGAGGAGCGCGATTTCCTGCTCATCGACACCGCCGGCGTGCGCCGGCGCGCCAGGATCGAGGACGAGGTCGAGCGAGTAAGCGTCGCCAAGACGCTGCAGGCGATCGCGGATGCCCACGTCGTGGTGCTGGTGCTCGATGCGCACGACGCCGTGACCGAGCAGGACGCGAGCGTGCTCGGCATCGCGCTCGAGCGCGGGCGCGCACTTCTCGTTGCCATCAACAAGTGGGACGGCATTGCCCCCGAGCAACGCGAGCAGATACGCCGTCAGCTCGCCTTGCGGCTCGACTTCGCCCCGTTCGTTCCGCTGCATTTCATCTCGGCCCGTCATGGCACGGGCGTCGGTGAGCTCATGGGCGCGGCGGTTCGCGCCTTCGATGCGGCGATGCGCGAGATGCCGACCCCGGCGCTCACGCGCACCCTCGAGCAGGCCGTCGCGGCGCAGCCGCCGCCGCTGGTGCGCGGCCGGCGAATCAAGCTCAAGTTCGCCCATCAAGGCGGCCGGAACCCGCCCCGCATCATCGTGCACGGCAATCAAACCGCCGCCGTGCCGGAGGCCTACGGCCGCTACCTCGGGAACGTCTTCCGCAAGGCCTACGATCTCTACGCAAGTCCGGTGGTGCTGGAGTTTCGCAGCGACGCGAATCCCTACGCCTCTAGGGCGAGAGGAACAGCGCGGGGTCGACGAACGTCGCGTTGAGCGCGACGCCGAAGTGAAGGTGCGGCCCCGTGACCCGCCCCGTGCGACCCACGCGCCCGATCACCTCGCCCGCCCGGACCTGCATCCCACGCCTCACCCCGATCCTGCTCAGGTGACAATACATCGTGACGAGGCCTTCGCCGTGGTCGATGAATATGGTGTTGCCGTTGAAGAAGAAGTCGCCGGTATCGATGATGCGACCGGCGGCGGCGGCCTTCACGGGCGTGCCGATCGGGGCCGCGATATCCATTCCGGTATGGGGATTGCGGGGCTCGCCGTTGAATACTCGCCGCATCCCGTAGGAGCTCGAGCGAACGCCCGGCACCGGCTGCAGCAATCTGAGCGTTGCCGGCGGGTCGGCTGAGAACGTCGCCACGTCGCGCTCGATGCGCGGGTGCTCGCGCTGGTAGCGCGCGAGATCGCGCGGGGACAGGTCCACCTCGCGCGGCGCCACCTTGAGGCGCTGCACGAGGTAGCGTTTGTCGCGAAGCTCGAATTCGAGCGGGGAGGGCGCCGCACGAGCCGAGTCGCTCACCAGAAGACGAGCCGGGCCGGGTCGCGCCGAGAGCGGAATCCCGACGATCGCGAGCCACTCTGCTCCTTCCTTGAGCACCATCACTCGCCGGCCCTCGAAGGTCGCGAGCGGACGCACATCGCTGGAGGCCGCGAGCGAGCGCACGAGAACACCGCCCGGAACGAGACTCTGGATCGGCAGCTGCGGGGCGGTGCCCGAGGAGGGACTCGAGAGTGCCGGCGCTGCGAGCCAGGCGATTGCGATCATTCCGGGAAGGGGCGCCCTCATCTCAAGGAGCTCGTCCGGTCACGCGCGCCCGCAGCCGCCCGTCCGCGAGCCTCGCTTCGATGTCCTCACCGGCCTCGACCGCCTCGGCCCGCGTGAGCACCGCTCCGTCCGCAGCGCGCGTGACGATCGCGAAGCCGCGCTCGAGCGTTCTCAGCGGGCTCACCGCATCGAGGGCGCGTGCCGCGAGACTCACTCGATGAGCGAACGTCGAGAAGCGCTGGATGACTGCATGCCGCAGCCGCGCCGCAAGCGCCGTTTGACGCACGCGATGCTCGCGTATGCGATGCTCGGGCGAGTGGCGCACCAGGCGCGCGTACCGTTCGCTCAGCTCGCGGAGCTTGCGGTTGAGGCTCAGGCGCAGCGCGCCTGCCAGACGCTGCTCGAGATCGTCGAGCCGCTGCGAGCGCTGCTGCAGCCGTGCGCCGGGGTGAGTGAGGTGCAAGCGCTTGACGCTGTGGCCGAGCCGCGCCGCAACTCGAGCGAGCTCGCGTCGAGCGCCGCGCGCGAGCCGATCGGAGGCCCGGGAGAGGCTCTGGAGCAGCGCGTTACGGTCGGGCGTGACGAGCTCGGCGGCGCCGGAGGGCGTCGGGGCACGTGCGTCGGCTGCGAAATCCGCGATCGTGAAATCGACCTCGTGGCCGATTCCGGCGACGACCGGAATGGGGCAGGCGCGAATGGCGCGGGCGACACGCTCGTCGTTGAAAGCCCAGAGATCCTCGAGCGAGCCCCCACCGCGCGCGAGAATCAAGACGTCGCATTCGGCGCGCGCCGAGGCGAGCGCGAGGCTGTCCACGATCGCCGCGGCGGCGGCGGCGCCCTGCACCGGGGTTGGATAGACGAGCGCCGCGGCCGGGGGGTATCTGCGGCGCAGGATGTGGAGGATGTCTCTGACGGCAGCCCCGGTCGGGGAGGTGACGATAGCGATGCGCGCCGGAAAGCGCGGCAGCTGCCGCTTGCGATCCTCGGCAAACAATCCCTCCGCCGCGAGCTTGGCCTTCAGGCGCTCAAACTGGCGTTGCAGCGCGCCGAGCCCGGCCTCCTCGAGGTGCTCGACGATGAGCTGATACTCCCCGCGCGCTTCGTACAGGCTCACCCGCCCGCGCGCCAGGACCTGCTGGCCTGCGCGCGGTACGAACCCGACGCCAAGGGTTCGCGCCCGAAACATCGCGCAGCGGATGCCGGCCTCGCGGTCCTTGAGAGAGAAGTACCAGTGGCCCGAGGAGGGCTGGGAGAGGTTGGAGAGCTCGCCCTCGATCCAGATCACCGGCACGCGCTTCTCGAGCAGCAGTCGCACCTCGCGGTTCAGGCGCGAGACGCTGTAGACGACGCGCTCGGCGTAGGAGCTCATTTTGCGAGCGGAGTGAGTCCCTCGACCTGAATGGCAAGCCGCACGTCCTTGCCGGTCATGCTCGCATAAGCGTTCACGCCCCACCTCGTACGATCGATGACGGCAGAGGCATCCGCACCGCAGCGCTGCATTCCCTTCATCATGAAATCGGGGATGCATTTGAACTCGTTGATCCTCAAGGTCACCGGGTGCGTGACGCCGTGCAGGGTCAGCTCTCCGGCCGCCGACACCGGCCGCGCGCCGTTGAATGTGACCGAAGTGGACTTGAAGGTCGCGGTCGGATACTGCTTGGCGTCCAGGAAATCCGGAGCGCGGATATGTACATTCAGCGCCTCATCACCGGTGTCGATCGAGCTCGTATCGATCACGACCTCGATGCTCCCGGTCTTCGCGGCGGTGTCCAGGATGACCGACCCC
>JASHUC010000230.1 GCA_030040235.1 Gammaproteobacteria bacterium
AGACCTGCCCTTGAGTTGCCCGCCACGGTACTCACATAGGGAAAGCCCGTTCCCGTAACGTGCCCGCTCGCCGGGCCCCGTGAACTATGACACGCAAGCCGAAGCCCACCGCCGCCGCCCTCGCCCACCGCAAACGCGCCGCTGCCGCGAAAGTGGTCAAAACAGCCGCTCTCAAGAAGGCGGCCGCGCCGACCGTCCGGGATAGAAAAGTGACGGCTGCGTCGAAAAGGTCGACTGAAGCCGCGGCGAAGCCTGCCGATAGCGTGGGGGCTTTGGGAACTCCCGAGCCGCCCGCGACTCACCCCGATAGCGTTGAGACCACTCGGGGTGGCTCGAAGAATGCTGCAGAGAGGAAGATTTTGGGAATCGAACGCCGCGTGCCCGTGATGTCCGAGGACCGCCAGTCGCAGCTGAAGCTGCTGATTGCCCGCGGCAAGGAGCAGGGCTACCTCACGTATGCCCAGGTGAACGATCACCTCCCCTCCGAGATCGTCGATCCGGAGCAGATCGAGGACATCGTCAACACGATCAACGATATGGGCATCCCGGTGTACGAGAAGGCACCGGATACCGAGTCGTTGCTCGCCTCCGAGCCGGCCGCCCCCGCCGACGAGGAGGCGATCGAGGAGGCCGCGGCGGCGCTCGCCGCGCTCGATGCCGAGCTCGGCCGCACCACCGATCCGGTGCGCATGTACATGCGCGAGATGGGAACGGTCGAGCTCCTGACGCGCGAGGGTGAGATTCGCATCGCCAAGCGCATCGAGGAAGGCCTCGACGCGGTACGCACGGCCCTGTCGATGTATCCGCCCACGTTCGACTTTCTGCTGCGGGCCTACGAGCCGGTGAAGAGCGGCCAGTCGCGGCTCGTGGACGTGATCGTCGGCTTCATCGACCCCAACGCTCCCGATGTGATCGCCCAGCCGCAGAATCCGACGAAGATGGAGCTCGTCTCCGAGGAGGAAGGCGGGGACGACGAGGACGAGTCCGAGGACGGCGAGGACTCCGAGGAGGCGGTCGATACCGGCCCCGATCCCGAGGAGGCCGCGCGGCGCTTCGCGCAGCTCCAGAAGGGCTATGCGCACGTGCTCACCGCCATCCAGAAGTCGGGCGCGAGCGATGTGCGCACGTTGCGGCTGCGCAAGAAGCTCGCCGCCGAATTCATGGAGCTCAAGCTCTCTCCGCGCATGTTCGATGCGCTCATCCTCAATCTGCGCGCCCACATCGGTGAGATCCGCCAGCTCGAGAAAGAGATCATGATTCTCGCGGTGCGGGACTCGGGCATGCCGCGCAAGGACTTCATCGCGACCTTCCCGAAGAACGAGACGAGCCCCCGCTGGCTCAGCAAGCACATCAAGTCGGGCAAGAAGTATTCGGTCGCGCTCGGGCGCGTGAAGGAAGAGATCGAGCGGCGGCAGCGAAAGCTCGAGCTGCTCGAGCAGCAGTACCACCTGCTCGTCGCCGACCTGAAGGAGATCAACCGCGAGGTCTCGATCGGCGAGGCGAAGGCGCGCCGCGCGAAGAAGGAGATGGTCGAGGCGAATCTGCGCCTGGTCATCTCGATCGCGAAGAAGTACACCAACCGCGGGCTGCAGTTCCTCGACCTCATCCAGGAAGGCAACATCGGCCTGATGAAGGCGGTGGACAAGTTCGAGTACCGGCGCGGCTACAAATTCTCGACCTACGCGACCTGGTGGATTCGCCAGGCGATCACGCGCTCGATCGCCGATCAGGCGCGCACCATCCGCATCCCGGTTCACATGATCGAGACGATCAACAAGTTGAACCGCATCTCGCGCCAGATGCTGCAGGAGATGGGCCGCGAGCCGACGCCCGAGGAGCTCGCGGTGCGCATGGAGATGCCCGAGGACAAGGTCCGCAAGGTCCTGAAGATCGCCAAGGAGCCCATCTCGATGGAGACTCCCATCGGCGATGATGAGGATTCCCATCTGGGGGACTTCATCGAGGACACCTCGGTCGCCTCGCCGATCGATCAGGCGACGATGGAGTCGCTGCGCGAGACGACGCACTCGGTGCTCGCCCAGCTCACCCCGCGCGAGGCCAAGGTGCTGCGCATGCGGTTCGGCATCGACATGAACACCGACCACACGCTCGAAGAGGTCGGCAAGCAGTTCGATGTGACCCGCGAGCGTATCCGGCAGATCGAGGCGAAGGCGCTGCGCAAGCTCCGCCATCCGAGCCGCAGCGAGCAGCTGCGCAGCTTCCTCATGGATGACTGAAACGGCAGGGACTGCCGTTACGGACGGCCGCTCACGAGCCCGAGAGCCCCGCCCCGCGCGGGGCTCTCGCTTTTGGGGTGGATCAAATCCCGGCTTTTACGAGTGCGTAGATGAGCTGACGCAGCGCCTGCGCGAGCGCCGGATGCCCGACATCGAAGCGCACCGCGAGCGCCTCGAGTCGCGGTAGAGAATCTCCTTCCAGGCGCGGCGGCTGTTCCTCCGCGCCCAGGGCGCGCTCGATATCCTGGGTGAGCGTGCCGAGCAGATGGCGCGATTCGGGGTCGACCCGATCGGCGCGGCTCAGCCGCTCGTGCACGCGCCGGAGCAGACCGCGCAGCGTCTCTTCAGGGGGTCGATTCACCGGAGCTCCACGTTCATCATCCTGCCGCGGCCATGCGGACGTTGATCTCGATCTTCACGCCGTTCGGGTCCGTGAGGAACAGCTGCCGCAGCGGCGTTCCCTTCACGATGTTCTTGCCCGGCCGGATCCCGTAGCGCTCGAGTCGGGCGAGCACCCCGTCGAAGTCCTCGGCATTGAAGGCGATGTGATCGAAGGGGCCCGTCCCGGGGGCTCGGGCGGACACCGGGATGCCCTGACGCTGCGAGTGCGCGGTGTAGGTCTTCCACTCGGCGATGTGAATGCAGGGTGTGTCGCCGACATAGAGCCAGTAGCCCGGAAACTCGAGCGGGGGCCGGAAGCCCTCCCGCATGCCGAGCGCCTCGCAATAGAACTGCTTGGTCGCCTCGATGTCGTCCGTCAGGACGAGATAGTGCTCCATCTTCGTCAGCACCGAAGTTCCCTCACTCCGCTGTGCGAGCATAGCCCCTCCGGCCGAAAGGTGTTAATTAAGCGCACGCGGCACGCCTCGAGGCGGCAACACGAGACCGCGGGTCGTCGGCGCGGCGCACTGGAGTACCCCATGAAAGAAGTAGCGGGCAAAGTGGCCTTCATCACGGGCGGCGCGAGCGGCCTCGGTTTCGGCATGGCTCAGGCATTCTGCGCGGCGGGTATGAAGGTCGTCGTGGCAGACATCCGGCAGGACCATCTCGACCAGACCGTCGAGCACTTCGCCCGCAGCGGAAAGCGGCAAAGCATTCATCCGATCCGCGTGGACGTGGCCGACCGCAAGGCGATGGCGGAGGCCGCCGATGAGACCGAACGAGTCTTCGGCAAGGTCCATCTCGTCTGCAACAACGCCGGAATCAATCTGTTCAACGATATCGCGGCGGCGACGTACGACGACTGGGACTGGGTCTTGGGCGTGAATCTCGGCGGCGTGGTGAATGGCGTACACACCTTCGTGCCGCGCATCGTGAAGCACGGCGAGGGCGGGCACATCGTCAACACCGCCTCCATGGCCTCGTTCATCGCAGGACCCAACGCCGGTATCTACACGACCGCGAAGTTCGCCGTGCGCGGGCTCTCCGAGGCGCTGCGATTCAGCGTCGGGCCGCTCGGCATCCACGTCTCCGTGGTGTGCCCGGGGCTCGTGGACAGCGCGATCTACGAAAGCGACCGGATCCGCCCGGCGCATCTCGCCTCCACCTCGGGACCTGCCGATCGCGAGTTCATGGCCCGGCTCGCCGATCTTCACCACCGCGCAGGCATGCCCCCGCTCGAGGCGGGCGAGAAGGTCCTGCGGGGAAT
>JASHUC010000231.1 GCA_030040235.1 Gammaproteobacteria bacterium
GAGAGCGCGGCGCGCATGGCCGCAAGCAGGGTCGCATCGCCCGCAATGAGGCGCGCCTCGAGCAGCGTCGTCATGACGCTCACGTCGGCCGCGCTTTGCTCGGCGCACTCCTCGACGGTGCGCACGCTGTGTCCCACCTCGAGCCCGATGTCCCACAGGAACGCGACGAAACGCTCGATGCGGGAGCGCGCCGCGGAGCCCGCCGGGACGAGCAGCAGCAGATCGATATCCGAGCAGGGATGGAGCTCCCCGCGCCCGTAACCGCCGACCGCGACGAGCGCGAAGCGCTGCTCCTCGGGTCCGAGCTCGGCGTGCCACACGTGGCGCAGCACGAGGTCGATGAGCGTCGCGCGCGCCTGGACGAGCTGCTCGACCGGCTCCTCGGCGAGGAACCGATCCTTCAGCTCATCGTGAGCCTGGCGCAGCAACTCGCGGTACGAGCCGCCGGAGCCGGCGTGCGTCGCGAGCAGTGCCGGCAAGCGCCCCAGCAGCGGCCACGGCGCGGCGGACGGCTCGGGCTCGCGTACGGCCTCGTCGAGCGAATCGGGGTCATTGGCGGACATCGCAGCCGCCGGCTACTGACGGTCCGCGGCCCCGAGGGTGAGCACGTCCACGCCGGTCTCGGTGACGAGCACCGTGTGCTCCCACTGAGCCGAGAGCGAGTGGTCCTTGGTGACGACCGTCCAGCCGTCCGGCAGCAGGCGCACGTGGCGCTTGCCGGCATTCACCATCGGCTCGACGGTGAAGGTCATTCCGGGCTTGAGCTCGAGCCCCGTGCCCGGCTCGCCGTAATGCAGAACCTGCGGGTCCTCGTGATAGATCCGTCCGATCCCGTGACCGCAGTACTCGCGCACCACCGAGTACGAGAGCCCCTCGACGAAGGTCTGGATCGCATAACCCACGTCCCCGAGCCGTGCTCCCGGATGCACGACCCGAATCCCGCGCCACATCGCCTCGTAGCAGGTTCGGGTCAGCCGCTCGGCCTGCACGGCGGGCTTGCCGACGTAGTACATCCGGCTCGTGTCGCCGTGGAAGCCCTCTTTGATCACCGTCACGTCGATATTGATGATGTCGCCGGCCTTCAGGCGCTTGTCGTTCGGAATCCCGTGGCAGACGACGTGATTGACCGAGGTGCAGATCGTCTTGGGAAAGCCGCGGTAGTTGAGATTGGCCGGGATGGCCTGTTGCACTTTCACGATGTAATCGTGGCAGGTCCTGTCGAGCTCCTCGGTCGTCACGCCCGGCACGACGTACTCGGTGATCATGTCGAGTACGTCGGCTGCGAGCCGCCCCGCGAGGCGCATCTTTTTCTGCTCTTCGGGCGATTTGATGCTAACGGGCATGGTGAGGGTCGGGAGGCGCGTAAGGCATTGTTCCGACGAAATGTTCATGGTATAAAGCGCCGCCCTCGTTGGCAACGAGGAAACCCACACGCGTATCACGACCGAGGCGGCTGGGTGTTCCTTGCGCTCGAGCTCGACGCTCGGCGCTCGGAATGGCCGTCTGGGATACGCGGAGGCTCAACCCAATTCGAGGAATACTCATGCCCGGCGTGTCGATGCGACAGATGCTGGAGGCGGGCGTCCACTTCGGACACCAGACCCGCTTCTGGAACCCGAAGATGGCACCTTTCATCTTCGGCGAGCGCAACAAGATCCACATCATCAACCTCGAGAGGACCCAGCCGCTCTACGCGGATGCGGCCCAGTTCGTGAAGGGCGTGGTCGCCGACGGCGGCAAGGTGCTGTTCGTCGGCACCAAGCGTTCGGCGCGCGAGGCCGTCCAGAAGGAGGCCGAGCGTTGCAGCATGCCCTATGTCAACCAGCGTTGGCTTGGGGGCATGCTCACCAATTTCAAGACGATCCGCCAGTCGATCAAACGTCTCGCGGAGCTCACCGAGCTCTCGACGAGCGGCGCACTCGACAAGCGCGGCAAGAAGGAAGCGACGCAGCTGCGCAGGGAGATGGAGAAGCTCGAGAGAAGCCTGGGCGGCATCAAGCTGATGGAGTCGCTGCCCGATGTGCTGTTCGTGATCGATGTCGGCCACGAGCGTATCGCCGTGCACGAGGCGAAAAAGCTCGGGATTCCGGTCGTTGCGATCGTGGACACCAACTGCTCCCCGGAAGGCATCGATTACGTGGTGCCCGGTAACGACGATGCCATGCGGGCGATTCAGCTCTACGCAGCCGGCATGGCCGATGCGGTGATCGAGGGCAAGGCCTCGGTGCCGCCCGTCACCGTCGGCGAGGATGAATTCGTCGAGCTCGACGAGACCGGCCTGCCCCGCAAGAAGGCCGCGCGCGGTCGCCAGCGGCCTCAGCCGGTGGTGCGCAAGAAAACCCCGCCGCGCCGCCGGCTGCCGCCGGTCAAGGCGCCGGTTGAGTCTGCGGAGGACGCCGCGGACTTCGACGATATCGATGACACCGAGACGCCGGCGGCTCCGGCAGATGCCGCGCCGGCGGCGGCCGCAGGCGCGCGCCGGCGCAAGCCGCGCACCGAACCCGACAGAGCCGAAGCGGGTCCTGGAAAGCCGGGCTGAGCGCCCGAGTCGATCGGCCGGAGGCCGTACGCAGTGAATATCACAGCCGAAGCAGTGAAGCAGCTCCGCGAGCGCACCGGCGCGGGCATGATGGAATGCAAGAAAGCTCTGGTCGAAACCAAGGGTGATCTGGAGGCCGCCGCCGAGCTCATGCGCCGGCAGGGGCTCGCCAAGGCGGACAAGCGGGCCGCGCGAGTCGCCGCCGAAGGCGTCATCGCGATCGAGCGGGCGCACGATGGGCGTTCGGCCGCCATGGTCGAGGTCAACTGCGAGACCGATTTCGTGGCCCGCCAGCAGGATTTCTGCGCGTTTGCGCGTGAGGTCGCCGCGCGCGCGCTGGCGACGCATCCCGGCTCGCTCGCTGCGCTGCTCGAGGCGCGGCTCTCGGGCGGTGAGACGATCGACGAGCGCCGCCGCGCGCTCGTGGCGAAGATCGGCGAGAACATCGGGGTGCGCCGCTTCGCCCTGCTCGCCGCTGCGACGCATCTGGGTGCGTACCTGCACGGCAACTCCCAGCGTATCGGCGCGCTCGTCGCCCTCGAGGGCGGCGGCCCCGAGCTCGCGCACGATCTGGCGATGCACGTTGCCGCGAGCAACCCCAAGTATGTGAAGACCGCGGATGTGCCCGCGGAGGTCGTGGCGAAGGAGCGCGAGATCCTCACCGAGCAGGCCCAGAGCACCGGCAAGCCGCCCGAGATCGTGACCAAGATGGTCGAGGGCAGGCTGCGCAAGTCCCTCGGCGAGATGACCCTCGCCGGGCAACCCTTCGTCAAGGATCCGGACATCGCGGTCGAGAAGCTGCTCAAGGGCGCCCACGCGAACGTCACGGCGTTCGAGCGCTTCGAGGTGGGGGCTGGGATCGAGAAGAAACAAGGTGATTTCGTTGCCGAGGTGATGGCCCAGGTGCGCGGCAGCGGAGATGACGATCCAACCCGGCACTGATCGCGCTTGAGTACGCCTGCACCAGTGCGCTTCGCGCGCATCCTCGTGAAGCTCTCGGGCGAGGCGCTCATGGGGACCGGCGACTACGGCATCGATCCGGGCGTGCTCCGGCGCATCGCCGGGGAGATCCTCGAGATCGCGCACATGGGCGTGCAGGTCGCCGTGGTGGTCGGCGGCGGCAACATCTTCCGGGGCGCGGGGCTCGCCCGTGCCGGAATGGACCGCGTGACGGCCGATCAGATGGGCATGCTGGCGACGGTCATGAACGCCCTTGCCATGCAGGACTCCCTCGAGAGCCTCGGACTGCAGTCGCGGGTGATGTCGGCCGTCCGCATCAATCAGGTCTGCGAGGACTACATCCGCCGCCGGGCGATCCGGCACCTGGAGAAGGGACGCCTCGTGATCTTCGCCGGCGGCACGGGCAACCCCTTTTTCACGACCGACACCGCCGCTTCGCTGCGGGCGATCGAGATCAATGCGGACGTGCTGCTCAAGGCGACGAAGGTGGACGGGGTCTACTCGGACGACCCGATGCGCAACCCCGCCGCGGTGCACTACAGCCGGCTCACCTTCGATAAGGTGCTCACCGACAAGCTCAACGTGATGGACGCCACCGCGATCGTCATGTGCCGCGACAATCGGCTGCCGCTGCGCGTGTTCAACCTCAACCACCCCGGTGAGCTCACCCGGGTCGCCCGCGGCGAGGACGTAGGCACGGTCGTCACTTTCGAGTAACGTCGCGTCCTGACGGGCGTTGCAAGGGGCCGCAGACATGCTGGACGACGTCAAGAAGGACGCGCAGGCGCGCATGGCGAAATGCGTGCAGACCTTTCAGGCGGACTTGAAGAAGCTGCGCACCGGACGTGCGCACCCGAGCCTCATCGAGCATTTGAAGGTGGACTACTACGGCTCGGAGGTCCCGCTGCAGCAGGTCGCGAGCATCAACGTCGAGGATGCGCGCACGCTCGTCGTGTCTCCCTGGGAGAAGACCGTGGTGCAGGCCATCGAGAGGGCGATCCACAAGTCCGATCTGGGCTTGAATCCGATCACGGCCGGAACGGTCATCCGGATCAATATGCCCCCGCTCACCGAGGAGCGCCGGCGCGACATCACCAAGGTCGTGCGTCACGAAGCCGAGAACGCACGCGTCGCGGTGCGCAACGTGCGCCGTGACGTGATGGCGGCGATCAAGGAGATGCTGAAAGCGAAGAAGGTCTCGCAGGACGATGAGCGGCGGGCGGAGGCCGAGGTGCAGAAACTCACCGACAAGCACGTCGCGGAGATCGACCAGGTCCTCGCTGCAAAAGAAAAAGAGATCATGCAGGTATGAGGTGAGTCCTCTCGACGGTGCGGGCCGATGACGCTGCCGCGCCACATCGCCATCATCATGGACGGCAACGGACGGTGGGCCGCCGCGCGCGGTCTGCCGCGCCATGCGGGCCATCGGGCCGGCATCGCGGCGCTGCGCGCCTGTATCGAGCACTGCACGCAGCGAGGTATCGAGGCGCTGACGGTGTTCGCTTTCTCGAGCGAGAACTGGTCGCGTCCGACCGAGGAGGTCACCCAGTTGATGGGGCTATTCGTGGACGCGCTCGACCGGGAGCTCGAGCAGCTGCATGCCAACGGGGTGCGGTTGCGCTTCATCGGGGAGCGCGCCCGGCTGGCGGTACGGCTGCAGTCGCGAATGGCCGCGGCGGAGGCACAAACGGCGGCGAATGATCGTCTGGCGCTACAGGTCGCGATGAGCTACGGCGGACGCTGGGACATCCTCAGCGCGGTCCAGCGGCTCGCCGCGCGCTGCGCGGCGGGCGCGGTGCGACCGCAGGAGCTCACCGAGGAGCACGTGCAAGCTGCGCTCGAGCTCGCGGGGCTGCCGGACCCGGACCTTTTCATCCGCACCGGCGGGGAGCGGCGGATCAGCAACTTCCTGCTGTGGAATCTCGCCTACACCGAGCTTTATTTCACCGACCTCTACTGGCCGGACTTCGACAGCGCGGCACTCGATGCGGCTCTCGAGTTCTACGCGCGGCGCGAGCGGCGCTTCGGACGCACTGCCGAGCAGGCCCGGAGCCCCGTGCGTGCTTAGAACGCGCATTCTCACGGCTGCGGTCCTCGTTGCGCTGCTGCTCGTGGTGGTCCTGTGGCTCCCTCCGGGCGCGACCGTCGTCGCTCTCACCGCGGTCGTGCTCGCAGGCGCGTGGGAATGGTCGGGGTTCCTGCGCCCGAGCGCACCGGCCGTTCGCTGGGTCTACGTGGCCGTGGTCGCGGTGCTGCTGGCGCTCAGCTGGACTTTCACCGCGACCCGCCGGGGCACGGCCATCGTCCTGTCGGTCGCGGTCCTGTGGTGGGTCGTGGCGCTCCTGTGGATCCTTTGGGCCCCGCGGCGGGCCGCGCCCTGGTCTGCGGCCCTCGCGGGGTTGCTCGCACTCGTCCCGGCCTGGGTGGCGCTCTCGCGGCTGCGGCTCGATGTGCCTCGCGGGGGCGAGTGGATGCTGTTCGTCCTCATTTTGGTCTGGGTGGCCGATATCGCCGCTTTCTTTGTCGGCAGGCACTTCGGCAGAATGCGTCTTGCCCCGGAGGTCTCGCCCGGGAAGACTTGGGAGGGGGCACTGGGGGGTGCGGTGGTGAGCGCGCTCGTCGCGGTCGCGGGCAGTGGCTGGTTCGGAGTCGCGCCGCAGGTGTTGGTGCCGCTGTGCCTGGTTGCCGTGGCCTTCTCGGTCGTGGGCGACTTGACGGAGAGCCTCTTGAAGCGATTTGCGGGGATCAAGGACAGCGGCACGCTCTTCCCGGGCCACGGGGGGGTCATGGACCGGATCGACAGTGTCACCGGCGCGGCACCGGTGCTGTGCTTCGGGCTCGTCGTCCTCGGGGTCGCCACGTGATCGGAGTCGCCGTACTCGGCTCGACCGGCTCGATCGGAGCGAATACCCTCGATGTGATCGGCCGGCATCCCGACCGCTTTCGCGTCGTGGCCCTCGCCGCGCACCGCAACGCCGCGCGGCTCGCCGAGCAGGTGCTGCGTTGGCAGCCGGAGTTTGCCGTGCTCGCCGATCCGCGAGCCGCTGCGGAGCTCGAGACCCGTCTCGCCGGCGCGCGGTTGCACACGCGGGTGCTCGCGGGCGCGGATGCCCTCGAGGAGATCGCCCGGCTGCCCCAGGTGCAGCACGTCATGGCGGCGATCGTCGGTGCGGCGGGGTTGCGCTCGACCCTTGCGGCGGCGCGCGCCGGCAAGCGCCTGCTGCTCGCCAACAAGGAGTCCCTGGTGATGGCCGGGCCGCTGCTCATGGCGGAGGTGCGCACCGCCGGCGCCGAATTGCTGCCGATCGACAGCGAGCACAACGCCATCTTTCAGTGCCTGCCGCACGGCACGCGTGCCGGAGAGCCACCCCGGGGGGTGCGCCGGGTGCTGCTCACCGCCTCCGGAGGGCCCTTCCTCGACTGGCCGAGCGAGGCGATCGCCGCGGCCACCCCGGACCAGGCCTGCGCCCATCCGAACTGGCGCATGGGGCGCAAGATCTCCGTGGACTCGGCGACCCTGATGAACAAGGGTCTGGAGCTCATCGAGGCCTGCTTCCTCTTCGGGCTCGCGACCGACCGGGTCGGGATCGTGGTGCACCGGCAGAGCATCGTGCACTCGCTCGTGGAGTACCTCGACGGGTCGGTTCTCGCGCAACTCGCCGCCCCCGACATGCGCACGCCGATCGCCCACGCGCTCGCCTGGCCCGAGCGCATCGAGGCCGGCGTCGAGTCTCTCGACCTGATTCGAGCCGCACGACTGGATTTTCGTGCTCCAGATACCGTTAAATTCAGGTGTCTGGCGCTGGCGCAGGCGGCGGCGCGGCCCGGGGGGCTCGATCCGGTGGTCTTGAACGCCGCCAACGAAATCGCGGTGCATGCGTTCCTGGATGGCCGATTGAACTTTCCGGATATAGCCGCAGTCATTGAGACGGTAATCACGAAGCTCTCGGGGGGGACCATCCGGAGTCTGGATGATGTGCTGCAGGCCGACTCAGAAGCACGGAGCCTCGCGCACGCGAGCTGCGAAGAACGCCGGAGCGGGCGCAAGCCCGCCTATGCATGAGTGCTGACCGGCTCCCGCGCGCCTTCACTAAAAGTCTCTATTGAGCTCCTTCGATCGGCGGTTCCGAATGCTGCGCTATGGATTGGTGATTCTGCTCGTTTGCCTCGCGTACTCCTCGCTGGCCACCGCCCAGGATCTCGGGGTGGGCCCAGCCCATCCGGCTGATACCCAAAGCGACGCCAACTTCACCGTCGGGGACATCCACGTGGAGGGGCTGCAGCGCATCTCCGAGGGCACGGTATTCAACTACCTGCCGGTCAACATCGGCGACAAGCTCACCCCGCAACGCGTGCGCGAGGCCATCCGGGCGCTCTACAACACCGGGTTCTTCCGCGACGTGCAGTTTCGTCGCGAGGGCAACACCCTCCTCGTCGTGGTTCTCGAGCGGCCCTCCATCGAGAGCTTCGAGATCACGGGCAACAAGCTCATCAAGACCGAGGACCTGCAAAAGTCGCTGCGCAACGTAGGCCTCGCCACCGGCAAGATCTTCGACCGCTCGGTGCTCGAGGACGTGCGCGATTACCTCACCGACCAGTACTTCGCCCACGGCAAGTACGGCGTCAGCATCGACGAGAAGGTCGAAGAGGAGTCCGGCAATCGCGTGAAGGTGAAAGTGACCATCGACGAGGGCAAGACCGCCAAGATCCGCGAGATCAACATCGTCGGCAATCACGTTTACACGGACAAACAGATCAGGGAGGGTTTCAAGCTCAACACGCCGAACCTCCTGTCCTGGTACAAGCAGGACGACCGCTACGCGCGCGAGGACCTGCAGGGCGATCTCGAGAAGGTGCGCTCCTTCTACATGGACCGCGGCTATGCGAATTTTCAGATCGACTCGGCCCAGGTACAGATCGCCCCGCAGAAGAACGACATCTTCATCACCGTCAATATCGACGAAGGGCAGATCTTCCACATCTCGGACGTGAAGCTTGCGGGCACCTTCGTCGTGCCCAAGGCGGAGCTCGAGAGGCTCGTGCTGGTCGAGCCCGGGCAGATCTTCTCGCGCAAGCTCATCACGGCGACGCAGGAGCTCATCCAGAATCGGCTCGGGCAGGACGGCTATGCGTTCGCGAAGGCCGAGCCGGTTCCGACGGCCAACGGCCAGACCCATATGGTCTCGCTCACGTTCTTCATCGATCCGGGCAATCGGGTCTACGTGCGCAACATCAGCTTCTCGGGGGTCACCAAGATCAACGACGAGGTGCTGCGGCGCGAGCTGCGCCAGCTCGAGGGTGGATGGCTCTCGAACGCCGAGCTCGAGCGCTCCAAGCAGCGCATCCAGCGCCTCCCGTACGTGAAGAAGGTCGATTCGGACACCACGCCCGTGCCCGGCGTTCCCGACCAGGTGGACGTGGATTACAAGATCGAGGAGGGCCCCGGGGCGCAGCTCTCGGGGGGCGTCGGATACTCGCAGCTCTACAAGCTCACGCTCAACGGCAATTACACCGATGCCGACTTTCTCGGCACCGGCGAACGCTTCTCCGTCAATCTGGAGGGCAGTGCTTACAACAAGGTCTATGCCATCTCCCAGACCGATCCGTACTGGACGATCGACGGCATCACCCGCACGATCAGTCTCAGCTACAGCGACATCAGCCAGTTCATCGCCACCTCCTCGCAGTTCTCGACGAAGCTGGTTACCCTGGGAACGACCTTCAGCTATCCCCTGAGCGAGTACCAGTTCTTTACCTTCGGTGGCGACGTGATGGATGCCCAGCTCGTCACCGTGAGCGGCGCGAGTGCAATACAGGCCCAGCAATGGGTGCAGGAAAATGGGCATCCCTATACCGAGCTGGGGGGCGTCGGCTCGGTCGAGGACCCCATCTGCGGGTGCCTGGTGACGAGCGCCTATCCGATCTTCGGGACCAAGTTCTGGACCCCCGATATCACGATCGGTTGGCTGT
>JASHUC010000232.1 GCA_030040235.1 Gammaproteobacteria bacterium
CGAGCGTGCCGCCCTCCTGGTAGCGCGCCTGGATGCGCAGGTACTCACCCGTGGCGAGCGCCGGGACGCCTGCGAAACTCGTGATCCTGGTCGGGCCGCTCTGGGTGTCGACGTCGTAGAAGAGTGTCCCGTCATTCGAGTCCACATCGACCGTGAGACTCGTGGAGGATTGCATCGCGGTCTCGGGACTGGTGGGCGGATAGGTCGCATAGTCCTTGTTGACCGTGATCGAGGTGCCGCTGTTCGCCGTGACCGTGCCGTACAGTTGCCGCAGCACGAGCCGCGTGACATCGGCGATCGGGTGACGGCGCACGGGGCCCTGGAAATTCACGGCCCAGAGGAGCGAGCCGGCCCCCGGGGGCTGATGGGCAATGATGAATGCGGGGTGCGACAGATCGAATTCCAGGTCGAGCGCGTTGCTCGAGCCTGCGGTCACCTCGAGCGGCGAGTCGAACGTCACATCGATCGGCACGGTGAGATTGCCGCTCGTGCCCTGCGGGTGCTGAATTTGAATCGCGGCAGATGCGATCGAGGTGCTCGCCGGACCCGCGAAGCCCGCCTCGGGATCGGCCGACGTGGTGAGCAGCACATCACCCGCATTGCCGCCGACGGTCAGCACGGCTCCGACGTACGTGCCGGCGGGCACCGTGACATTGCCGAGAATCTCGCTGAGCTGGTCGAGCTCCACCAGATTGATGTAAGGGGCATTGGCGGCGCTCACGGAATGCACGGTCACAGCGGCGCCACCGCCCTGCGGCACGAGCGCGATGCTTTCAACTCGCACTCCGATGAGGGCCCAGTCATCCGAGGGTGCATCGCTCAAGAGCATGGAGATGGTGCCCGTCTGCTGCATCTGATCACTCGCGGCTGCGCTGCCCGCCGCGCCCGACGATGACCCGCCGCCGCACGCTGAAAGGCAGGCGATTCCCACCGCGCACACCATACCGGTCCATTTGAAGTTCATGCTCGCTCCCTCTATTTGACGATGCCCGTCGGCGGGCGGTTTGCGAAGACAACGAGGCCGTGAGCGCTCCAGCGAGTCGTTGGTTGACAGCGCGGGATGAATTTCGCGCCGTGTCGGAGAACGGCGACGCCGGTGACGGATTCTGTCGAATCGCGTGCCCCGAACGCGTTCTGCGATAATCGCACTGCCACACGCCGCGCCGGCCGCGCGGCGCGGCCGCATCACACACGAGAGCGAGGGTCATGCATGGCCGAGGCCGTCCAGTTTCTCGCCATCGAGGGATTGCCGGAGGTCGAGCCGGGCGCCGATCTCGCGGCCCTGGTGATCGAGGGGCTCGAGGCCGGCGAGTGCGTGCCTCGAGCGCACGATGTGCTCATCGTTGCGCAGAAGATCGTCTCGAAGGCCGAGGGCCGCTTCGTGGAGCTCGACTCCGTCGTTCCGTCCGAGCAGGCGCTGCGCCTCGCCGAGGTCACGGGAAAGGATGCGCGCCTCGTCGAGATCATTCTGCAGGAGACCGACGAGGTGGTGCGCGCGGCGCCGAACGTCCTCATCGTGCGTCACAGGCTCGGCTTCGTCATGGCGAACGCCGGCGTGGACCGCTCGAACGTACCCGCCGCAGGCGCAGATCGAGTCTCACGCGAGCGAGCGTTGCTTCTGCCTAAGGATCCGGAGGCCTCTGCGGCACAGCTGCGGGGGCGGCTCGTCGCGCGTTTCGCGGTGCCGGTCGCCGTCATCGTCAGCGACAGCTTCGGGCGACCCTGGCGGCGCGGCGTACTCAATGTCGCGCTCGGCAGCGCGGGACTTCCTGCACTCATCGATCGGCGTGGTGAACGCGATCGGAACGGACGGGCGCTCGAGGTGACCGAGGTTGCCGTCGCCGATGCGATTGCCGCTGCTGCCGGGCTCCTCATGGGTGAGGGCGCGGAGAGCACGCCTGTCGTGCTCGCGCGCGGGCTCTCCTTCAATGCACCGGTGCGCGATGCTCGCGCGCTGCTGCGTCCCAAGCAGGAGGATCTGTTTCGTTGATGAGTCCCAAGACCGGCGGTCCCGTGCGCGTGCACGCCGTCATTCCACTGAAGGGCATGCAGGGCAAGACTCGCCTGGGAAGTGCGCTCGAGCCGGCGCAGCGCACCGAGCTCGTGCGCCTCATGGCGGCACACGTCGTGGACACCGTGGCGACCGCTCTCGGTGCCGAGCGAGTGCATCTGCTCACGAGCGAGCCCGATCTCGCTCCGCGCCACTATGCGCGCCTCGCAGACGGCGGCGGGGGACTCAACGGCGCGCTCGCGCAGGCGGCGCGGGAGATCCGATCGCTCGGGGTCGAACGGCTGCTCATCGTGCACGCCGATCTGCCTTTCATAACGGCGCAGGAGATCGGGGCGCTGATGCTCGCGAGCGCCGACGATGTGCTGGTCGCGGCGCCTGATGCCGCCGAAGCCGGAACCAACGCGCTCGGCGTTCCTCTCTCGCGCCTCATCGAGACTCGCTTCGGTCCGGGGAGCCTCGCGGCGCATCGGCTCCTTGCGGCAGAAGCGCATCTGGCATTCCGTCTCGTGAGAAGTCCGGGTCTGGCATACGACATCGACGAGCCGTCCCAGCTCCAGAGGCTGATCGAGCGGGGCGGAGCGCGCTACGCCTTCCTGAAGTCGGCGCTCAGCGCGAGGTCGCGCCCGAGCCCGTGAGCTCGGCGCTCGCCTGCCAGAGCCGCTCGGCCGCGGCATCATCGAGCGCTTGTGCCGAGGGAAGCGCGGGTTTGCAGCGAATGTAATAGCCGCCCGAGTGGCCCGCGACTTCCGGGGAGGCTGCAAGGTAGAGGCTGGTGCGTGCCCCGTGCTCCGGGGAGAGCAGGAACAGCCGCCCGAGCGTTGCGAGCGCACCCCGCAGCAGGGCCGGTGCTTCGCGGAAGATCGCCGTGCGCACCACGCCCGGATGCAGCGCGTTGCAAGTGAGTGCGCTGCCTGCGAGGCGGCGGGCGAGGGCACGCGTGAAGAGCAGGTTCGCGAGCTTCGAGCGGCTGTAGGCGCGCAGCTGATCGTAGCCGCGCGCCAGCATCAGATCATCGAAGTCGAGATGCGTGCGGCGATGCGCCTCGGAAGAGACCACGACGATGCGCGCCGCAGGGGCGCGCTCGAGCAAGCCGCGCAGCAGCGCCGTGAGCAGAAAGGGCGCGAGATGGTTGACGGCGAACGTCCTCTCATAGCCGTCGGAGGTGAGCGAGCGATGCGCACAGGCGAGCCCGGCGTTGAGCACGAGGACATCGAGCCGGGGCAGCGTCCGGTTGAGCTCATCGGCGAGCCGGCGCACCTCAGCGAGGGAAGCCAGGTCCGCCTGTACGAAAGTGATGGTGGCAGTCGCCGAGGGCGCGGCCCGCAGGCCCGAAGCGCCCGCGAGTTGCCGAAGGGCCTCGACCGTGCTGCGGCCCTTCTGCGCATCGCGCCCGTGGATGATGAGCGTCGCGCCGAGCGCGGCGAGCCCGCGAGCGGTTGCCTCGCCGATGCCGCTCGTAGCACCCGTCACGAGACAGATTTTGCCGCGCATGTTTCAATTATGGGTTGAGCGACACCGGAGTGCACGCTTGCCTCACGCGCGTCTGCAGCGCTTCCTGCCCACACCCCTGATGAAGGCCTCCGCGCTGGTGCACGTTGCGGCGGCGGGCACGCTCGTTCGTCCGGGCCTATGGCCCTGGGCCCTGGGAGCCGTGGTGGCCGATCATCTGCTGCTCGCGGGCTGCGGGCTCACGCCCCGCAGCAGGCTTCTCGGGCCGAACTGGACGCATCTTCCCCAGGCTGCCACCGCGCGCGGGGCGATCGCCATTACCATCGATGACGGCCCGGATGCGGAGGTCACGCCCCGCGTGCTCGCGTGGCTCGATGAGTACCGGGCCAAGGCCACCTTCTTCTGTATCGGTGAGCGCGTGGCGCGCTATCCGGACCTCGCTCGTGAGATCGTGCGCCGCGGCCATGCGATCGAGAATCACAGCCAGCGCCATCGCGCTTGCTTCGCGCTCCTTGGGATGCGAGCCATCGACCGCGAGATCTCCGCGGCGCAGGAGACGATTGGCGCGGCAACCGGCTCGCAGCCGCTTTTCTTTCGAGCGCCGGCAGGGCTTCGCAATCCTCTTTTGCAGCCGATCCTCGCGCGGCTCGGACTCGAGCTTGCCAGCTGGACACGCCGCGGGTTCGATACGGTACGCCGCGATCCTGAAGGAGTGCTCGCGAGACTTGCCCGCGGACTGCGGGCGGGCGACATCCTGCTGCTGCACGATGGTGGGGCAGCGCGGACGGGCAAGGGCGTGCCGGTGATCCTCGAGGTCCTGCCACGGCTGCTCGAGCGCTGCGCTGCGGCGCGTCTCGAGGCGGTCACGCTGCGTTCGAGCATGAGCGCGCCCTTGGGGGCCGCAGCAGGGGCGCGGCAATAGGGCTCGGAGAGCCGAAACGAGGGGAAACCCCCTCATTTGTGATCGGCCCGCGCAAGTGCAACACGATATGATAGCGGTGATCAAGACCTTGGAGTTTTCCAGCGCATGATGCTGTTGTGGTATGCCCTGTGGTACATCGTCGCCGTCGGCTTCCTGGTCGTCGTGCACGAGTTCGGGCACTTCTGGGTGGCGCGGCGCCTGGGTTTCAAAGTGCTGCGCTTCTCCATCGGCTTCGGCAAGCCGCTGGCGCGCAAGTGCGTCGGCGCGGACCGGACGGAAATCGTGCTCGCCCCCATCCCGATGGGCGGCTACGTGAAGATGCTCGATGAGCGGGAAGGCCCGGTCCCGGCGGCGGACCTCCCGCGCTCGTTCACGCGCCGCCCGCCCTGGCAGCGGATCCTCGTGCTGCTGGCCGGGCCGGGTGCGAATATCGTGTTCGCCATTCTCCTGCTGTGGGGCATGCTGGGGGTGGCGGGCGTGACCGAGTACAAGCCGATTGTCGGTGCGGTGACGGCCTCCTCCGTCGCCGCGGACGCCGGTCTGCACCGGGGCGATGAGATCACCGGCGTGAACGGCAAGCCCGTCGAGGACCAGCGCGACGTCGTGTTCGATCTGCTCGATTCGCTGCTCGCGCGCGGCAGTGCCACGCTCGGCATCAGATCCCCCGACGGCACCTCCCGGCCTGTGACGCTTGCGCTCGTCAATCCGCAGCAGCGGCGGCGCCTCAGTGATCTCAACAACCTGCCCGGTGTCATCGGCTTCGGATTCGAGCTGCCGACCTCCACGGAGGTGATCGGCAAGGTGTACTCCGACACTCCAGCGGCGAAAGCCGGCCTCGAGCGCGGTGACCAGATCCTCGGGATCAATGGACAGACCGTGCGCAACATCGAGGACGTCGCCGGCGATCTTGCGGGAATGGCGGGCAAGACCGTCACGATCCAGTTCCGGCGCGCCGGCGTCGAGCACACGGTGCCGGTCGGCGTCGAAAACCTCTCCGAGAACGGCGAGAAGGTCGTCGGGATCGGCATCGAAGTGTTGGGGATGAACGAGCGTTATCCGCCCGGGATGGTGGTCCACCACAGGCTCGCGCCGGGCGCGGCGCTCGCAACCGCGGCGAGTGAGGCCTGGAATCTTACCGCCATGCAGGCGCGGCTCATCTGGCGCATGGTGCTCGGGCAGGTATCGCTGCGCAACCTGAGCGGCCCGATCGGGATCGCTGAGTACGCGGGGCAGTCCGCCGAGGCGGGCCCCGTCTCATTCATGAGCTTTCTCGTGCTCATCTCGCTCTGCATCGCCTTCTTCAATCTGTTGCCCATCCCGATTCTCGATGGCGGACAGATCGTGTTTCAGGCCGCCGAGTGGGTGAAGGGGAGCCCCCTTTCCGAGCGCACGCAGGTGTTCGGTCAGCAGGTCGGCATCGCGCTGCTCGTTCTGCTGCTGAGCGTGGCAGTCTTCAACGACGTCTCGCGCCAGTTCGGCTGATTCGGCTGGGCGTAGAGGGTCGTACGCTGTACGAGCGGCCGGCCGGCCGCACTGGCGATGCGGTCGAGCGCTTCCGCGCTCATCTCCTGACCATTGACGCCGCCCGCGGCACGGGTGATCGACTCGTTCATGAGCGTACCGCCGAGATCGTTGGCTCCGGCGCGCAGGCAGAAGGCGGCGCCCTGCGCGTTCATCTTCACCCACGAGACTTGAATGTTCGCGAACGCAGGATGCAACGCGAGCCGTGCGACGGCATGCATCAGCACCGCCTCGCGAAACGTCGGTCCGGGGCGCGCGAGTCCCTTGCGCCACAGCGGCGCTTCCATGTGCACGAACGGCAGCGGTACGAATTCGGTGAACCCGCCGGTACGATCCTGAAGCTCTCGCAAGCGCAGGAGATGCCGCGCCCAGTGAACCGGCTGGTCAACGTGGCCGAACATGATGGTCGCGGTGCTGCGCAGCCCCGCGGCGTGCGCCGTCTGCATCACCTCGAGCCACTCGGCCGTGGTGAGCTTGTCTGGGCAGATGATCCGGCGCACCTCATCATCCAGGATCTCCGCCGCGGTGCCGGGCAGTGTCGAGAGTCCCGCGGCTTTCAAGCGGCGCAGGAACGTCTCGAGCGACACCCCGAGCGTGCGCGCGCCGTGGGTCACCTCGAGAGGCGAAAATGCATGCGCGTGCATGGCGGGCACCGCCGCCTTCACGGCGGCGACGATGTCGAGATAGGTCCGGCCGGTGAACTCCGGATGAATGCCGCCTTGCAGGCACACCTCGGTCGCCCCGCGTGCGGCGGCCTCGGCGGTGCGCCGCGCGATCTCCTCCAGATCGAGCCGGTAGGCGGGCCCGCGCAGCGCCTTCGTGCCGCTCTTGGAGAAGGCGCAGAACCCGCACCGATAGAGGCAGATATTGGTGTAGTTGATGTTGCGGTTGACGACGTAGGTCACCTGCGGACCGGCCACCGCCTCACGTAGACGATCCGCAGCCGCGAGGATGGCCGCGAGATCGGCGCCTTCGGCGCCGAAGAGCGCGACGAGCTCCTCGACCTCGAGCGCGCTGCCGGCCGCGGCGCGATCGAGGATGCGGCGGATGGGGCGCGAGGGAGCGTCCCGCGGGAGGCTCTTCAGCCACGCGGAGCTCGACTCCGGAATCGGCTGGGCGCTCCCCGCGCACCAGCCATCGATGCGTGCCCGGCCGCTCGCGTCGGTGCGCGTGCGCAGCACCGGCTGCAGGGCCCCGTCCACCCAGCGCCAGGGCTCACGCGCGAAGGCCGGTGTAATCGCGAGCCGCTCGATGAGCGTGCGCCCTGCGGCTCGTGTCTGCTCCGCGAGCGCCGCGAGCTGCGGCCAGGGGGCCTCCGGATTG
>JASHUC010000233.1 GCA_030040235.1 Gammaproteobacteria bacterium
GAAGCGATCCCGGTCGGCGATCCAGGTCTCATTGATGGACTCGTTGGGCCGGGGCACGATGCGCATCAGCCGGCCGCGCAGCACGTGGCCGAAGAGGTTCGTGCCGACCCCGTCGTGCGGGGAAACGAGCGGATGCGCCGTCATCTCCCACGCCCGCGCCCGATAGCGGAACGGCTTCGAGTTGAGCGCTCCGACCGGACACAGATCGATGATGTTGCCGGAGAGCTCGTGATCCAGGGTGCGCTCGAGGAAGGTGCGCACCTCCTCGTGCTCTCCGCGCCCGATGAGGCCGAGCTCCTGCACCCCGGCGATCTCCTCGGTGAAGCGCACGCAGCGCGAGCACTGAATACAGCGTGTCATGTCGGTCGAGACGAGCGGTCCCAGGTTCTCGTCCTTCACCACGCGCTTGCGCTCGGTGAAACGGGAGATGTCGCGGCCGAAGCCGACCGCGAGATCCTGCAGCTCGCACTCCCCGCCCTGGTCGCAGATCGGGCAATCGAGGGGATGGTTGATGAGCAGGAACTCCATGGTCGCGCGCTGCGCGTCCGTCGCGCGCTTGGAGCGGGTGAAGATCTTCATGCCCTCGGCGATCGGGGTCGCGCACGCCGGTACGGGCTTCGGCGCCTTCTCCACCTCGACGAGGCACATGCGGCAGTTCGCGGCGATCGACAGCTTGTCGTGATAGCAGAAGCGCGGAACGTAGACGTCGTGCGCATCCGTCACACGAATGATCATCTCGCCCTTGGGCGCCTTCATCGGCACCCCGTTCACCTCGATGTTGACGAGCTCTTGGGTCATGGGGTTCAGGCGGCAACGAGCCCTTGGCTCTCGACGATGCTGCGACCGGGGTGATCGATCATGTACTCGAATTCGTGCCGATAGTGCTTGAGAAAGCTCTGCACCGGCCACGCTGCGGCATCGCCGAACGCACAGATGGTGTGACCCTCGATGTGATTGGCGACGTCGACCAGCAGTCCCAAGTCCTCGTGCCGCGCCTCGCCCGCGAGGAAGCGCTTCAGCATCCGGTTGAGCCAACCGGTGCCCTCGCGGCACGGCGTGCATTGCCCGCAGGACTCGGACATATAGAAGCGCGAGATCCGCTCCAGCACCCGCACCATGCAGGTGGTCTCGTCCATGACGATCACCGCCGCCGAGCCGATACCGGAGCCGGCCGCCTTGACCGAGTCGTAGTCCATGTTCGTCTTGAGCATGATCTCGCCCGGCACGACCGGCATCGAGCAGCCACCGGGGATGACGGCCTTGAGCTTTCGCCCCTTCCATACCCCGCCGCACATCTCGAGCAGGTCGGGGAACGGTACGCCGAGCGGCAGCTCCAAGTTGCCGGGCTTCGCGACATGGCCCGAGACGGAAAAGATCACCGTACCGCCGGAGTTCTTCACGCCGAGCGCCGCAAACCATTCGGGGCCGCGCCGCAGAATCGTCGGGACGCAGGCGAAGCTCTGGGTGTTGTTGATGGTGGTCGGGGCGCCGTAGAGGCCGAAATTCGCCGGGAAGGGCGGTTTGAAGCGCGGCTTACCCGGCTTGCCCTCGAGCGACTCGAGAAGCCCGGTCTCCTCACCACAGATGTAGGCGCCCGCGCCGACGAAGGTATGGAGGTCGAAGTCGACCCCCGAGCCCTTGATGTTGCGGCCGAGAAGTCCCGCCTCGTAAGCCTCCTCGAGCGCCGCTTCGAAGCGCGGCACCGGCTCGGCGAGAAACTCCCCACGAATGTAGTTATACCCGACGGTCGCCCCCATCGCGTAGCCGCCGATGGCCATGCCCTCGATGAGGGAATGCGGATTGAAGCGCAGGATGTCCCGATCGTGGCAGGTGCCGGGCTCGCTCTCGTCGGAGTTGCAGACCACGTACTTCTGCATGGGCGCATTGCGCGGCATGAAGCTCCACTTGGTGCCGGTCGGAAAGCCCGCCCCGCCCCGCCCGCGCAGTCCCGAGGCCTTGACCGCATCGACGACGCTCTCGCGCGTGGGCTTCTCGGCGAGGATCTTCTCCCACGCCTGATAACCGCCGATCGTGCGGTAGGTCTCGAGCGTCCACGACCGCTCGAGCTTCAGCGGCTCGAAGACCGTGAGATTGATCTTGTCCCGATATTTCTCGAGGACCGAGTCGCTCATTTCAGCGCGTCCAGTATCTCGTCGGCCTTCTCGGGCGTCAGGTACTCGTGGTAGACGTGGTCGACCATCATCATCGGCGCACCGGTGCACGCGGCGAGGCACTCCTCCTCGCGCTTGAGGAAGATGCGGCGATCGGAGGTGCTCTCGCCCAGGCGGATTCCGAGCTTCTTCTCGACGTGCGCGACCAGATCCTCGGCGCCCCGCAGCATGCAGGAGATGTTCGTGCAGATGCTCACGTGGTGCCGGCCGCAGGGATGAAGCTCGAACATCGAGTAGAAGGTCGCCACTTCGTAGACCTGGATCGGCGGCAGGCTCAGGTATCCGGCCACCGCTTCGATCAGCTCGGGCGTGAGATAGCCCTCGTTCTGCTCCTGCGCCGCGCGCAGCGCCGACAGCACGGCCGAGCGCTGGCGGCCGGGCGGAAACTTGGCGACCCAGTGATCGATTTCGCGGCGAGTATGCTCGGTGAGCAGCGCCGGGCGCGCCGTGGGCGCAATCATCGATCGATCTCCCCGAACACGATGTCTTGCGTGCCGATGACCGCGACCACATCGGCGAGCATGTGGCCGCGCACCATCTCATCGAGCGCGGCGAGATGCGGGAAGCCCGGAGCGCGCACCTTCAGCCGATACGGCTTGTTGGCACCGTCGGAGACCAGGTACACACCGAGCTCGCCCTTCGGTGCCTCGATGGCGGCATAGGTTTCGCCCTCCGG
>JASHUC010000234.1 GCA_030040235.1 Gammaproteobacteria bacterium
AGCGCCTCGATCGTCGCCGCGCCCCCGGGCGGACACTGGTTGATCTCCGCCTCGCCGCGCGCGATCGCCTCGGCGTAGGGGCGGCATCCGGCGTACCCGCAGCGCGTGCACTGGGTTTGCGGAAGGAGCGCGTCGATCGAATCCGCGGTATTCAACTGACCTTCATGCCCGGGGCGGCTCCGGAGTCGGGTGCGAGCAGATAGACACCCGAACCGTCACCGCTCGCGGCGAGCACCATGCCTTGAGAGACGCCGAATTTCATCTTGCGGGGCGCGAGGTTCGCGACCATGACGGTGAGGCGCCCGGTGAGCACCGCCGGATCGTACGCGGACTTGATCCCGGCGAACACGGTGCGCGTTTCCGTGCCGATATCCAGCGTGAGCCGCAGGAGCTTGTCGGCGCCCTCGACCGGCTCGGCCTTCACGATGCGCGCCACCCGCAGGTCGAGTCTGCGGAACTCGTCGATCGAGATCGTCGCAGGCTCGGAGGTCGAGGTCGCCGCGGCGGTCGCGGATGCCGGCTTCGGCGCGCTGGTCGCTGTGGCAGCCACCGGGCCGTGCGCTGCGGCCGGCGCTGCGAACAGCGCATCGAGCTGCTTGGATTCGACGCGTTTCATGAGATGTGCATACTCATTGATTGGCCCGCCGCCGAGCAGGTGGAAAGCATCCGACCACACGAGTGGCTCGATCGCGAGGAACCTCTCGGCCCGCGCGGCGAGGTCGGGCAGGACCGGCTTCAGATAAAGCGTGAGCAGCCGGAAGACATTGAGCGAGACGGCACAGACTTCGCGCAGCTCGCCCAGGCGCGCCGGATCCTTGGCGATCTCCCACGGCCGCAGGCCGTCGAAGTATTTGTTGGCGAGATCGGCGATGAACATGACCTCGCGCAGCGCCCGGCCGTATTCCCGCCGCTCGTAGCAGGCGCCGATCCGGATCGACTCGAGCATCGCCACCGAGAGCAGCTTCGCGGGCCGCACGCCCGAGGCACGGGAGGAGACGAGGTCGAGCACCGCGTTGCGGTCGAACTCGGCGAGCGGCTCTCCTTCGGCCGGGGCGGCGAACAGGGGCAGCTCACGCCCCTCGCGCGCGTGGGCGAGCGCTTCCTCCGCGCACTCGACCGGCGGCAGGACGCTTCCGAGGCGTGATTTGAGGAACGAGGCGGCGCGGCTCGCGATGTTGACGCATTTGCCGACCACGTCGCTGTTCACGCGAGCGAGGAAATCGTCCGCCTCGAAATCGATGTCCTCGACGTTGGCATTGAGCTTCGCGGCGATGTAATAGCGCAGCCACTCCGGGTCCATCCCGAGCTCGAGGTAGCGCAGCGGGGAGAGGCCCGTGCCGCGCGACTTGGACATCTTCTCTCCGCAGACCGTGATGAAGCCGTGCGCGTACACGTGGTCGGGCACCTTGTAGGGGGGTCCCGAGAAATGCAGCATCGCGGGCCAGAACAGCGTGTGGAAGTAGATGATGTCCTTGCCGATGAAATGGATCTGCTCGGTGTCCGATGCCGTGATGAACGCCTCGTAGCTGCGCGGCTCACCGTTCGCGCGCGCCTTGCCGCTCGAGAAGTAGTTCTCGAGCGCCGCGAGGTACCCGAGCGGAGCATCGAGCCAGACGTAGAAGTATTTGCCCGGCAGATCCGGGATCGGAATGCCGAAGTAGGGCGCATCGCGCGAGATGTCCCAGTCGGCGAGCTCGACCCCGCCGCGTCCCTCGAGCCACTCGCGCGCCTTGTTCGCGACCTGTGACTGCAAGCGCCCCGGCATCCCGAGCCAGCGCGACAGGAACTCGACGCAGCGCGGATCGGAGAGGCGAAAGAAGAGGTGATCGGAGCTCCTGAGGACCGGCGACGCTCCCGTGAGGGTCGAGTACGGGTTGATCAGGTCCGTCGGCGCATTGACGATGCTGCAGGACTCGCAGGCATCGGCGTACTGATCCCTGGCGTGGCAGTTCGGACACTCGCCCTTCAAGTAGCGGTCCGCGAGAAACATGCCCTTGACGGGATCGTAGAACTGCTCGATCGATCTCGAATAGATGAGCCCGTGCTGCTTCAGGCGGCGATACACGTCCTCGGAGAGCGCGACGTTCTCCGGCGAGTCGGTCGTGTACCAGTGATCGAAGCTCAGGTGGAAGCCCTCGAGGTACCGCGCCCGGTCCCCGGTGATGCGCGCCAGCAGCTGCCGCGGGGTGAGGCCTTCGGCCTCGGCCTTGAGCATGATGGGCGCGCCGTGCGCATCGTCCGCGCAGATGAAGTGCACTTGGTTGCGCAGCATGCGCTGGAAGCGCACCCACACGTCGGCCTGGATGTACTCCATGATGTGGCCGATGTGAAAGGGACCGTTCGCGTAGGGCAACGCGGTGGTGACGAAGAGCCTGCGAGGCATCGACATAGTCTACCCGGCCCGCGCATCCCTGTGCGGTCGTTCGGCCGGAGCGGCGGCACACCGCGAGTCGCGCTATCCCTCGCCCTTGATGGCCTCGAACTTCGTCTTGTTGATGCCCTTCTTGTAGGCCTCGCCGCCGGTGATGAGCTTCTGATCGAGCAGCTGCTGGATGGCGGTATCCATCGTGCGCATCCCGAACTGCGCGCCGGATTGCATGGTGTTCTCGAGCTGATCGAGCTTGCCCTGGCGAATGAGGTTGGACACCGCCGGCGTGTTGACGAGGATCTCGAGCGCGGCGACCCGGCCCTGCTTGTCGGCTCGCTGCAGCAGCTGCTGGGAGACCACCCCGCGGAGCGAGGTCGAGAGCATCGTGCGCACGTGCGACTGCTTGTCCGAGGGGAACACGTTGATCATGCGGTCGACCGTCTGCGCAGCGCCGTTGGTGTGCAGGGTGCCCATGACCAGAATACCCATCTCGGCCGCGGTGATCGCGACACTCATCGTTTCCAGGTCGCGCAGCTCGCCGACCAGAATCACGTCCGGATCCTCGCGCAGAGCCGAGTGCAGCGCCGCCGAGAAGCCTGGGGCGTGCATGCCGACCTCGCGCTGGCTCACGAGGCAGCTCTTGCGCTGATGCACGAACTCGATCGGGTCCTCGATCGTGAGGATGTGGCCCTTCACGCGGGAGTTGATGTCGTCGATCATCGCAGCGAGCGTCGTGGACTTGCCCGAGCCGGTCTTGCCCGTGACGAGGATGAGCCCGTTGCTCGCGCGGCACAGCTGGCGCACGGCCTCGGGGAGCTTGAGCTCATCGAGACTCATGGCCTTGGAGGGAATGGCACGGAACACCGCGCCCATGCCGCCGAGGTGCCGCAGCACGTTCACCCGGAATCGGGCCCGGTCGGCGAGCGAGTAGGCGAAGTCCGCCCCGTCCTTGGCCTCGAAGCGATCCACGGCCCCCTTGGGCATGATCTCGTAGAGCGCATCGTGCACCATCTGCTGCTCGAGCGGCTCCGGGCGCAATGGGCTCAGGTCGCCGTACAGGCGGATGCGCGGCGGGTCGCCCGCGATGAAGTGCAGTTCCGATCCGCGGCGCTCCAGGATCTCGTTGAGGAAGGCATCGATCGCGGCCATCGGCGGATCCTCAGGCCGATGCGGCCGGCGCCACGCCCGCGACCTCGACCCTCGGCAGCATGCTCGTGTCGGTCACGTGTCTCTGGAACGGGCGCTTGTCCTGAGCGTAGGTGTAGGCATCGTCCGGATCGACCTCGCGGGCGGCAATCGCGGCGAGCAGCGCCTGATCGAGCACCTGCATTCCGAGGTCGCGCCCCGTTTGCAGCTGGCTCGGAATCTGGTGTGTCTGATCGGTCTGGATGAGCTTGGCGATGGCGCGAGTCATCATCATCACCTCGCAGATCGCCTTGCGGCCGCGTCCGTCGGCCGTCTTGACGAGGATCTGGGTAACGACGGCGAGCAGGCTCTGAGCGAGAAAGCTCTTCGTCTGCTCGCGCTCCTCGACCGGCAACGCATCGATGACGCGGTCGATGGTCTTGACCGCACCGGTCGTATGCAGCGTCCCGAGCACGAGGTGCCCCGTCTCGGCGGCCGTCATCGCCATGGAGATGGTCTCCGCATCGCGCAGCTCGCCGACCAGGATAACGTCGGGGTCCTCGCGCATGGCCGCGCGCACACCTTCGGCAAAGCTCGGGATGTGAGTGTGCAGCTCGCGTTGAATCACCTGGCTCAGCTTGCTGCGGTGGACGAACTCGATGGGGTCCTCGAGGCTCACGATATTGAGTTTGCGGCTGCGATTGAGCAGATCGATCATCGCGGCGAGGGTCGTCGATTTGCCCGTGCCCGTCGATCCGGTCACGAGCACCATGCCCTGGTGGTAGTCGCAGAGCTTGGTGACGATCGGCGGCAAGGCGAGCTTCTCGAGGTTCGGGATCTCGGAGGGAATCGAGCGGAAGGTCGCCCCGACGCCCGTATCCTTGCGATAGACGTTCACCCGAAAACGGCCACCGTCGGCCGAAACGTACGAGAAGTCGAGATCCTCCCCGGCGTTGAATTTCTCGGCCTGTGAGCGGGTCAGGATCTCGGAGATGTAGCCCTCGAGCTCGGTATTACGCAGCTCGCGGAACTTGATCGGCAGCAGGTCCCCGAACATGCGCAGCATCGGCGGCACCCCGACGGCGAGATGCACGTCCGAGCAACCCTGCTGCATACCGAGCTTCAAGAACGCGTCGATGCGCGCCACGATGCGACCCCCCAGGCTCCGTTCCCATGTTTTTGCCCGGTCCCGGGCGTGACTTCAACGGCCCGGGCGCGGAAATTTGACGTAACGCACGAAACTCGCCGGGTAGCGTCCGGCGACGCCCCGGGTTCGCTAGTAGAAGGCCTCGAGGGCGACCCGCAGCTCGTCCATGGTCTGGAAACGCTTGACCTTATCCACCGCCATGGTCTTGACGATGAGCTCGCACAGCGCGGGGGGCAATGCCGAGTTCACCTGCTGGGGCGGGCGGGCCTTGCCCTGCACGTGCTGGTACATCACCGACATGTGATCGCCGCGGGAGTAGGGCGGCACCCCGGTGAGCATCTCGTAGAGCATCACGCCGAGTGCGTAGATGTCGGCCCGCTCATCGACCTTCTTGCCGAGGATCTGCTCGGGAGCCATGTACTTCGGTGAGCCGATGACGTAGCCGGTCTTCGTGAGCTGAGTGTCGCCCTCGCGCTGCGCGGCAGCCACGCCGAAGTCCACGATCTTGAGGAGTCCCTCCTGGTTGATGAGCACGTTCGCGGGCTTCAAGTCGCGGTGCACGATGCCGACCTGGTGGGCGACCGCCATGCCGGTGGCGATGTCGCTGCCGAAACGCAGTGCGCGCTTCAGCTCCATCGGCTTCTCGTTGACGATTTCCCCCGCGAGCGTGTGCGAGGGGAAATATTCCATCGAGATCGCGTAGTTGCCCTGGATGTAGAGAAAGTCGTAGATGCGAATGACGTTCTTGTGCGTGATCTTGCGCGAATAGCGCAGCTCGTGGACGAAGCGTTTCATGACCTCCTCGTCCTGAGCCACGTTCGGGTTCAGGAACTTGAGGATCAGACGCTCATCGACCACCGTGTCCTCCATGAGCAGCACGGTGCCGAAGGCGCCGCGCCCGATCCGGTCGATGTACTTGTAGCGTCCCTCGATGATGTCGCCCGCCTTGAGCGTGGAGATGTCGAGCTTGCCGACCTCCTCGGGCTGCCGGGAGGCTTGTGCGAGGGCCGCATCGGAGACGAGCAGCGTGCGCGAGGCGGGGCCGGAGCTCTGCGGGTTGCGCGCCGCGGATGCGGCGGTGGCTGCAGAGGCGCTCGCGGCGATCGGAAGAGGGGTGAGGCCCCCGGTCGCGCGATTGTCGAGCTCGGCGAGGGCGCTGGCCGCCATTCTCGCGATGGTCTGGTCGGGCGAGCCGACCTGCGCCTGCAGCTCCGAGCGCACCCGGTCGGCTTGCCGGTCGTCGGTGAGCTTGGCGAGCGCCTGGATGCTTTCGACGCGGATCTCGCGCTCGGGACGCGCGAGCAGGGGAATGAGGGTGTCAACGAGCTTCGCATCGCCCACCCTGCCGAGCGCCCGCACGACAATCGGCAACGATTTCGGGTTGCCACCGTTCAGCATCTCGGTGAGCCGCGGCACCGCGCGCTTGTTGCCGATCTCGGCGAGCGCATCGACCGCGCGCTCGCTCACCCACCAGTCCGTATCGCGCGTCGCCTGGATGAGGTGATCCACGGCGCGCTCGTCCTTGGTCTGATTGAGGATCTCGATGGCGGCGCGGC
>JASHUC010000235.1 GCA_030040235.1 Gammaproteobacteria bacterium
GACACCGACCGTCGTGCATCCGCCACCTTGGACGTACCTTCCGCCGCGGGTAGTGGCCGCCTGGTATGCCTGCATCCAGTGCGTGCCTGCGCCCATCGTGATGGCGGGCTGTGGCGCGATCTTCCCCTCGCATCCCTGGGGCACGAATGCGGAATGCATCTCGATATCGGTCATGTGACGCGTCCAGATCATCAGCGAGTCCGGCGCATTCGAGGCGCCCAGATAACTGTGCCCGCGCCCCTTGACGACCAGCCGCAGATCATTCTCGCGCGCGAAGTTCACTGTGGCGGCGATGTCGCGGGCGCTGCGCACAGCGACCGCGTAAACGCTGGGCCTGGTCGCCCATGCATCCACCCATCCGAGCGTCTCGGTGAGCCCAGGCTGGTCGGCGATCCAGTAGGGATTCTTGAGCTCCTTCAGGAGAACTCCGGCGGCGGGGCTGTTCGGAACCGCTCTGAGCGCATCGAGCGGGAAGCTGACCGGGAACATGTTCCCGCCGACCTCGTCCTTGAGTCGCTTCCAAGCTGCCGCGGACGGCCATGCCGCCTCCGAGCGCCGGACCCTCTGGACCTTCGTGCTCACCGGCGCATTCGCCAGCAGACGATGCGGCAGCGCCGGCAGCAGCATGAGCGAGCCGGCGGCCTTGAGAAGTGATCGTCGATTATGCGACATGAACCTCGCCCTCACTCGCAGGGGCCGCCGCTGTGTGTGCTCACCATCGAGCCGGCATTATAGATTTCGGTGTACGTGGGACAACGGAAACGTGACGAGCGGGACTGCCCCCGGGACGAGCGGCGGGCAATCGCAGCACGCGAATTCAGGCCTATCCACGTGTCGTCGGTCTGGTTGCGTCGCTCACCTGAAACCGACGCAACCGGCCGGATGCGGGATGAGCGCCTTCAGCGACGCAGCTTCCGGCCCACCAGGGCGAAGACCCGATGAGGAACCCGCAGTGGCTGCTCCGGAAAGCGTTCGCCGAGCAGCGCCGCGTGATCCTCGTCAAAGCGAGCCACCGCATCCGCTGCGAGGGATGCTGCAATGCCGGCGCTGGCGCGGATGCGTCCGCGCCAGGCTTCGTGGCTGTAGGGTTGATCGAGATCGAAGCTCAGTGATTCCAAACCGACGAAGCCGGCACCAGCGAGGTCTGCGAACCAGGCCGGATATATCCCAGTACCGCCAGCCATCCGCCACTCCGGATTGTGCCTTCGGATCAGTGCCTCAGTGGCTTCTACCACCGAGCCGGGCAGCGGCAGCCAATCGAAATGTCCGATCAGCACACACCCGCTGTGACGCAAGAGCCGAAAGCATTCCGCTGCCGCTTGATCACGCTTAAACCAATGCCAGCATTGACCGGCACTAACGACCTCGAACATTCCGTCGGAAAGACCGCTAGCCTCCGCCCGGGCGCAAACATAGCGCACGACAACCCCGGCCGCTTGGTCAAGTTCCTGCGCTTGGGTGAGCATGACACGCGAGGGATCCAACCCAACGACTCGGCAACCGCGGAGCGCGAAGCCGCGCGCCAGGCTGCCTGTTCCAGTGCCTACGTCGAGCACTTCTTGGCCGGGCACGCCGATGCCCCACGGCGCTACGCGGGCGAAGAAATCCGGGGGAAAGCCAGCGCGGTGCCGACTATAGTCCTGCGCTGTCCGTCCGAAATCTACGGCGGTCATGATAGAGTACCTAAACCCTCTCTATTATCCATTCTTGGGGGCGTAGCCGGAACCAAACGGGTAGATGTAGTGTATGCGCGAGCTGAAGGACGGTGTGATCGATGGCCGGGAGCGTGCTATGCCGAAGGGATGCCGGCGTTTCTGCTTGCGCATCCTAGCCCTTGCAACGCTGTTGGCGACGGCCAGCGCTCCCGCGATGGCGGACTGGTTTGGGCCTGTCCGCTACGATCCGAAGGGCGATCAGCTCATCATCACTGTCATGTATGACGGTACCAACTCCCATCATCACCTCTCGGTGCAATGGGGCAGCTGCCTCAAGCTCGATCAGCCACGTGCGGTGGGTCCAAACGGCCACCCTCTCGAGCAGCCGCCGCACCAGATAGAGTTGGACATTCTCGATGACCAGGGGAACGATGCGGCGAAAAAGAGCTATACAAAAACCATAACGGTGCCTCTTGCTGACCTGTCTTGCCGGCCAGCAAGAGTGACGCTGCTGACCGAGCCACGCCCCTATAGGATCTATGGGCCCGGCATCGCAACCCTCGATATTCCGTAGCAGCGAGTCGAGTCGGTAGGAAGCCGGATACGACGAAGAACGCCGAGACGCCGTTTCCGCAGCCACTGCGGCCGACCTCGGCGCGTCGCAAGGCGCGCCCTCCCGCGCTCACGGCGCGGACCTGTACGTGCCTTTAGCCGACTCGAGGATCTTCTTGAACGACTCGATCCCTCGGGGGTCGGGCGCGTGTAGCACGAATGAGCGCACGTAAGCGTAGAGATCGAGTGCGTCGGCATCACTCAGCGCGCTCGCAGGGAAACTCGGCATACTCGTCGAGGGCAAGTTGGGTTTGAAATCCGCACGTAGGCGCAGATACGCGATGAAGGTTGCGGGGTTCTCGAGGATTGCGCTGCCGACCAGGCGCCGTGCGCCAGTCTCGCCGTTGAAGCCGTGACAACCATAGCAGCCGTGCCTGAAATAGAGTTGCTTGCCCCGCGCAGCCTGACCGGCGTTCGGTGTCTGTCCCGCCGCAGGAACCCCGAGAATGAGCACCCAGCAGGCGAGGGCGCCGACCACTCCACTCTTCCAGCATTGCCCAGGCGTCATCACCGGTCGCTCCTCATCGAGGTTGCGTGATCACATCGATCAGGTACGGCTCGCCGCGCTTGACGGAGCTCACGCCGCGCTGATACGCAGCCTCGAGCAGCGCAGGTTGTTCGATAGGTCCCTCGCCAGCCATGCCATAAGCGTCGGCCATTTTCCGATAGTCGATATAAGGGTGGCGAAGTGTCGACCCGATGTAGGCGCGATCGGTGCCGCGGCCCCGGGCACCGGCCATGAACTCGAGGAACATGAACTCCTGATGCCAGGCGCGGTTGTTATGCATGACCGTGAGCAGCGGGAGGTGGTGGTGCACGGCCGTCCAGAGCATGCCCGGAGCGTAGTTGAGGTCGCCATCCGTCTGCACGTTGATCACCAGGCGCCCGCGCCCGCGCGCTGCGAGGGCCGCCCCGGCGCAGGCACCTGCGCCATACCCCATGCCGCCGGCGCCTTGAGGGCCGAGGTAGCTGTATGGGCGATCGTGCTGCCAGAGCTCGCGATGATGTGCTCCCGAGAAGGCGCTAGGGCTCGCAAGGCACCAGTTCTCGTTCATGATGTGCGGCCAGAGATCGGCGTAGACACGCGCGGTGCTGACCGGCGCCGCATCCCAGCCGATACGCGCCCGATCAATGGCCGAGCGTACGGCTCGCACGGCAGCGTCTCTATTGGCCGCAGCGTGCTTTTGACTGCGCTCGACGATCAGGCGCTCCCCGCGGGCAGTCCTCAGCGTCCGCGCCGCACGGATGAGCTCGGGAAGCGAGGCTTCGGCGTCGACCGCCATGCGGCGACCCGCAGGGTAGGTCGGGGCGCTACCCGGCGCGGCGGGTGCCGCTCGATGATTCGCGCGTAATCCGCCAAAGCCGATACCGGCGCGATCGCGCTTGGCAGCGATCGCTGCGACACGCGGCCCGACGAGTGCGATATCGGGCGAGGCTGTCTCGAGACCGAGAGTGAAGTCGTACCTCGTGCTCGCGCCCGGGCCACATAGCGGATGGCGCTGGGGGAAGCTCATGGGGCCGGAGGTCGCTGCCGTGCTCGTCGCGGCACCCACGAGCTCGGCGAGCTCGACGGCCTGGCGCACCCCTTCGGGCGTGCGTAGATGGCCCACAGCGATCCGCGGGTTTTGAGCGGACAGCAAGCGTTGCGCGATCTCGCGCGCAGTTGCGGGATCGAGGCCGGGGATGACCGGCGGCTGGTAACGTGGAACCGCGAGACGGCCGCCGTCTTGCTTTTGAAGCTCGGTGTCGATGACGACGAGTGTCGGACCGGTCGGCGGTGTGACCGCTTGCCGATAGGCCTCGTGCAATGCCTCGAGGCATTCCGGAAGCGTTTTCGGTTGCGCATCCCACTTCGTGAAGCTGCGCACGATCGCTCCCATGTCATTCGCGGTGTGCGCCTGAATGAAGCCATCGTCGCGCCCCGCGATGAGCAGAATCGGAGTGCCACCGTAGTACGCCTGATAGATGGCCATCGCCGCGTGCTGTAGCCCGATCGTGCCGTGAAGCATCACGCTCATCGGCTTGCCTTCAGCTCTCGCGTAGCCGTCCGCCATGTCGACCGCGCTCTCCTCATGCAATGCGGTGATCCACTCCGGCATCACGTTCGGCGGATCGCCGTAGTTGACGACGGACTCCTGCAGCCCCTCGAAGCTCGATCCGGGATTGGCCGCGACGAACTCGATCCCGAGTTCCTTCAATGTCTGCACCATGAGGTCCGAGCCGGGCCGGTTGACGGTGGGGACGGGCACCGGCGGTGGGGACACGGCTCCCGCATCGCGCGCGAGGCTCGCCGGGCTCGGCGGCGGCGCAGCCAGATCTCGCGCTGAGGTAGCCTGCGGGGCAGCGCTTTCGGCGCGTGCGGCGGGAATCGTGACTACGGCCGCGGCGGCTCCAGTGGCGGCACCCTTGAGAAACTCCCGGCGGTCCAGAGCCGGAGTCCCGTCATCCTTATTCATCTTCTACCCCATTTCCAGGTCCATTCGCGACTTTTGCATCACCGTCCAGGTGCCGATGGCTTCAGCGTACTCGTGCAATTCGACTTCGAGCCGAAATACCGCATTCAACGAGCTGATATACGAGGGGCCCGCGATTCTGGGACCAGTGATTCCATGGGCTGCAGCAGGGGCCTTGCCCCGGTGGAATTAACGCTCGAACTATGGGGCGGTGGTGTACGGCGGTCAAATTTGCCGCGACCGCAATCACGCTGGGGCGGCTGATAGCTGTGGTAGCCGCATGCGCCCTATATGATGCGCACTGCGCCGGTGGGCGTTCCTTGTGCTGCCGAAAGACGCCAGCGCGAAACCTCCCACACGCGCGATGACGAGCGTGCAAGGCGTTATCAACGGGCACCCTTTTCGAGCCACGCTGGAGCCGGACGGCGAGAGAAGCCATTGGCTCAAAGTGGACCGGAAGACGAGCGAGGGCGGGTGTGGAGGTGGGCGACCGTCGTTTCGCTGGAAGTTGTGCCCGTCGGACAGGAGCCGGAGCCGAGAGTCCCCGCAGATCTGCGTAAGGCTCTTGCAGCTGCCGCGGGGGCTAGAGCGGTGTGGTCCGACATCACTTCCATCGCGCGCAGAGACTGGATCCACTGGATTACCTCCGCCGATTAGAGCGGGTCGTGTGCCGTGTTTTATATTCTTTGACACGAATATTCGCATATGAGAATATCGTGAGATGAATTCGGATCTCTTCTCAGCGCTTGGCGAACCCACTCGATTCCGGATCATCGAGCTTCTTCGGTCCGGACCCCGGCCCGTCAACGACATCGGTCGACAACTGAAACTCAGGCAGTCGCAGGTTTCCCAGCACCTCAGGGTTCTGAAGAGAGTAGGGCTTGTTGGAGCGGAGGCTCGTGCCCAACAACGCCTCTACGCATTGCGCGCTGAGCCCCTCAGGCAATTTCACGACTGGCTCGAGCGATACCGGCGTATCTGGGAAGAGCGGTTCGAGCAACTCGACGAGGTCGTGGAAGAGCTCAAACGGAAGGAGAAGGCGCATGCCGCAGGCAAGAACAGGTGAGGAGAAGATGCGGGGCGTAACCACGGTGGAGCGAAAGTCCGAGCGTGAGCTGGTCGTCATGCGCACGTTCGATGGACCGGCTCATATGGTCTTCGATGCGTGGACCAAGCCGGAGCTTTTGAAGCGCTGGTGGGCGCCCAAGTCACTCGGCGTGACGCTCTTCGAGTGCGAATCGGACCTGCGGGTCGGCGGGACGTACCGGTATGCGCGAGGCGGGTGAGGCGATCATCACTGCCACCTTCGAGGAGCATGGAGCCAGAACGCACTTTGCGCTGCACCAGCGGTTCCCGAGCAAGGAAGCGCTGGAGGGCGCTGTCGGGTCGGGGATGGAGCGCGGGATGCGCGAGACTTTCGATCAGCTCGAGGAACTCGTCGTTTTGCTTTGCGTCAGAACAACACTCGTCCGGTGAACACGAAGCTGTTGCGGTAGGTCGGTGTTGGCACCGGGCTGTCGATCTGCCCCGGTGCGACTGCGAACTGAAAACCGGCGCCAAACGCGAGCTTCACGTGCGCGCTAATCGGAATCGGAGCGGCGATCAGCCCTACGGTCATGAAGAGCTGGTTGAGCCCCGGGCGCTGGATGCCGCCGAACCAGTGCGTCCAGTTGAGCTCGGCTTCGGGCCAGAACATGCCCGCCACACGATATTGTGCCGTGAGGTTCGTCGCCCAGCTCGTGCCGAGAGTGTCCTCGCGACCGCTCGGTATCGAGAGCGCCGTTGACGCCTGGACGTCGAAATTGCCAAAGCCTTTGCCCCCGAGGAGGTAGGGGGTGACCGCGTACGCGTGCGAGGTAAAGGCAGGCGCCCCGATCGGAGCCTGTGCGGAAACCGCAGCCGTCAGAATGCAATCATCCTCCGAGGTAGGAGAGCTCAGCAGGCGCTGCTTGATCAGCAGGAACTGATAATCCGAGAGCCCGGACGCTGGATTCTCCCCGTAGCGCTGCTCGTAGCTCGGAATCCCGATGTCGACTTCGTTGGTTTCGGTTGGAACGAGGAACAATCCCTTGTTGGCTCCGAGATTCAGAAGGTGCGCGCCCCCGCCGAGGTCTTCGTAGTCACTGTCCCAACGCACGAGCTCAGTGATGAGCGGTGAGAGCGTCATGAGCGGAGGTACCCAATCGGGCTGGGTTTCCTTCGACTTCTCGACCGTCGCCTCCCAGTTGGCTAAGGGATCGCCGGCGGAGGATTCCGTCGAACTGCCGGTTGCCGAGCTGCTCACATCCAATGGATCGCCGGATGCGCAAATGCCCGTCATCAACGCCACGAAAGTGAGCGCGGCGAGAACCATCGTGCGTCGGCGGCGGCTCGAGTCGGCGCGGCAGGTCAAGCGCGATCGACCAGCACGAAGATGCACCCGTTCTCCGAGTGCACGTCCTCATCGATCGTGCCTGCGGTGGAGATGCTGGCCCAGCCGGGGCCGAGGCGTCGCCCGCCTTGGACGAGCTCGCCTTCCAAGATGAATATGAATTCCGGCCGCTCATGCCGATGCAGCGGAAATCGTGCCCCCGGCTCGAAACGCACGAGCTGCATCTCCCAGCCGTCGGTCATTGCGAGGTCTTTGACGAATACCTGTGCCGCGAACGTCGACGGCCTCCAGGGCAGCTGCCCCGTATCTACCCGCGTCACATCGCCATGCGCCAGCATTCTCGACTCCTTGCCGGGTCGAGCCGGTAAGTCGCCGAGTCTAACCGCGCGCCGGCCGGGCTGTCTCGTGCCGGTACCGTCCGAGGGCACTGATCGCTGCGCGATCGCTTACCTGAGCGTGAAAGTGATCCGAAACGGATAGCAGGAAGGTACGGGCCGGCCGTCCTCCGTCGTCGGGCGGTAGTGGCCAGAGCCGGCCTTGGCGAGCGTAATCGCGCCCTCATCCAGTCTCACGCTGCCTGAGGACTGCGCGATGCTGGGCATCGCGGTGAGTCGACCGCGAATATCAACACAGACACGAACGACGCTCGAACCCATCTCGCCCAGACGTCGTGAAACCGTCGGGTAGTAGTCACCCGTGTCGGGGAAATTGCGACCGGGGCCGCCGGTCACCCGAATCGGTATCGGTGCCGCTGGCGGATGCGTCGTGATGACGGGCGGCTCGACCCGCTGTGTGGGGCCCTGCGTGATCTGGCCTGGCTCT
>JASHUC010000236.1 GCA_030040235.1 Gammaproteobacteria bacterium
TTGCGCGCCCAGATCCGGCGCATGCTCGACGATCCGCGCGCCGCAGCGCTCACGACCAATTTCGCCGATCAATGGCTCGGGCTGCGCGCGCTCGCCTCGTTCGACCCGGTGGTCGATCAATATCCGGATTTCGACGATAACCTGCGGCAGGCCATGCGCAGGGAGGTCGAGCTCCTCTTCACGAGCTTCCTCGAGGAGAACCGCAGCGTTCTCGACCTGCTCACGGTGAAGTACAGCTTCGTCAACGAGCGCCTCGCCATGCTCTATGGCATCCCGGGGGTGAAGGGGAGCTACTTCCGGCGGGTCGTGTTCGGCAATGCGCAGAGCGACCGCTGGGGGCTCCTCGGCAAGGGCGCGATCCTCGCGATCACCTCGCATCCGGACCGAACCTCCCCGGTGGTGCGCGGCCAATGGGTGCTCAAGACGCTGCTCGGCTCCCCGGCGCCGGATCCGCCGGCCAACGTCCCCGCCCTGACGCCCACGAAAACGGATGCGGCCGGGAACGAGCGGCCGCCCACCTTACGCGAGCAGTTCGAGCAGCATCACCGCAATCCGGTGTGCGCGAGCTGCCACGCCATCATGGAGCCGATCGGCTTCGCTCTCGAGCCTTTCAACGCGATCGGCCGCTGGCGAAGCGAAGACAACGGCAGTCCGATCGACACGCACAGCCGCCTGTACGACGGCAGCGAGGTGGACGGGCCCGCCGGTGTGCGCGCCTTCCTCCTGCGCCACAAGCAGCAGTACCTGCGCAACGTCGCCGAGAACCTGATGACCTATGCCCTGGGACGCGCGGTCGAATACAACGACATGCCCACGGTGCGTCTGGTTTTGCGCGAGTCCTCCGGCGACGGTTACCGATTGAGAGACCTCGTCGAAGCGATTGCGATGAGCGACGTCTTTCGCATGAATGTCACGGCCGGCCCGGACCTGGGTCAGAAGCTCGCCTCTTCGAGTGCCAAGAGCCCTGCGCCCCCTTCGAGCGCAGCGCGCACCGCGGAGAATGTCGAGACCGGGGCCGTCACAGGAGGAGATTGACCATGCCGTTCATCACCAATCGTGCCCTTCCGCGCCGCACATTCCTCAAGGGTGTGGGGACGACCCTCGCGCTGCCATTCCTCGAGTCGATGCTGCCCGCGCGCGGAGCCAAGGCGTACGCCTCGCAGGTCCTGCCCACGCGCTTCGTCGGCGTGTTCATCCCGCACGGGGTCGCCCCGGGCTGGTGGATCCCGGCCTCGAGCGAGCCCGGGTTCAAGTACCCGTTCGTCTACGAGCCGCTCGAGCCCTTGCGCAAGCACGTGGTTCTGACGAGCGGCCTTTGGTCGCAGTCCTCGGAGAATCCTCCCGGGGTGACCGGTGCCGATCACTTCGTCGCGGCCGCTTACCTCACGGGCGTCAAGCCGAAGAAAACCTCCGGCGCCGACATCCATTGCGGCACCTCGGTCGATCAGGCGATTGCCCAGGCGATCGGCCGCAACACGCTGCTGCCCTCGCTGCAGCTCGCGGTGGAGGATCCAGGCGCCAATGCCAGCAGCTGCGGGGAAGGCTACAGCTGCATCTACACCAACACGATCTCCTGGGAGGCTCCCACGCGGCCGTTGCCGATGGAGATCAACCCGCAGACCGTGTTCGAGCGCATGTTCGGCGACGGCAGCTCGCCCGCCACGCGCATCGCGCGGCGCGAGCGCGAGACGAGCATTCTCGACTCGGTGACCGGCAGCATCAGCGAGTTGATGCCCCAGGTGCCGCACGCCGATCGGATGCGCCTCGGCCAGTACCTCGACGATGTGCGGGAGATCGAGCGGCGGCTCACGATCGCCGCGCATGCCTCCCATGAGGTGCCGGAGAACATCGCCGTGCCTTACGGCGTGCCGGAATCCTTCGACGAGCACGTGCAGATCCAGTTCGACCTGCTCGCGCTCGCCTTGCGGGCCGACATCACCCGCGTCGGCACGATGCTCTTCGCGCGCGATCTGACGAGCCGCGTCTACCCGAAGAGCGGCACGACCATCAGCTTTCATCTCGGCTCGCATCATGGCGAGGATCCGGGCCAGATCGCCGTGTATGCCAAGCTCAACCGCTATCACGTGCAGATGTTCGGATACCTCGCGCAGAAGCTCGCCGCCATCGAGGAAGGCGACGGCACGCTGCTCGACCACTCGCTGCTGCTCTATGGCTCGAACATGGGCAATTCCAATCAGCACCTGCATTACGATGTGCCGCACGTGCTGGTCGGCGGCGCCTCCGGGCGGTTGAAGGGCGACCGGCACCTGCACTACGGGTACAAAACGATACCCACGGGCAATTTGCTGCTGAGCATTCTCGATCTGATGAACGTCAAGGCCGACCACTTCGGCGACAGCACCGGACGGCTTCCGGGACTCGTTTGAATCACGTATCTCGACTTGAGGGAGCAAGGACAAAATCTATGCGACACACGATGATCGGCGCCCTCGCCACACTTGCCTGCGGATGGCTCGGGGTCGCCTCCGCTCACCACTCGTTCGCAACCTTCGACCAGCACCGCACCGTCACCCTGGTAGGCACCGTCAAAGAGGTGCAGTGGACCAACCCGCACATCTGGGTCCAGGTGCTCGCCAAGACCCCCGACACGGGCCAGATGGTGGAGTGGTCCATCGAGGGCGGCAGCCCCAACGGACTCAATCGTGCCGGCTGGAAGCGCACCTCGATCAAGGCGGGGGATGCGATCGAGATCACCATCCATCCGCTCAAGGACGGCTCGCACGGCGGGAGCATGATGACCGTCAAGGTGAACGGACAGCCGATCGGCAGACGGCTCTAGACCGGCGTCGCGGAGGCGCTCACGAGTGAAGCTTCTCGCCCGCACACTGCTCGCCGTGATGGCGCTGGCCGCTTGCCGCCTGTCGATGGCGGCAAGCGACGTGGCGGACGCGGTCATGCAGCAGGACACCGCGCGGGTGCAGGCACTCCTCGCCCAGCATGCCGACGTAAACGCGCCGCAACCCGACGGCAGCACGGCGCTGCACTGGGCGGCCTTCCGCGGCGATGCCCGCACCGCTGCCGCCCTGCTCGCGGCGGGCGCTCATCCGAACGTCAAGACCGACACCGGGATGACGCCGCTCATCCTCGCCTGCCAGTCCGGCAATGCACCGCTCGTGAAGGAACTGCTCCGTGCCGGGGCGGACGTGAACCAGACGCTCTCGCATGGGGAGACGCCGCTCATGATGGCGGCGAGAACCGGCAGCGTGCCGGTCCTCCAGCTGCTCCTCGCGCACGGTGCGCCGGTCGATGCACGCGAGAAGCTGCGCGGCACGACGGCGCTGATGTGGGCGGCGGCGAATTCCAATCCGGATGCGGTTCGGCTGCTCATCGCGAAGGGTGCCGATATCAGCGCGCGCTCGGCCTTCACCGCCCCGGGGCGCAGGCCCTACCTCGCGGAGACCGGGCGCAGCCGCATCTCGCAGTTCGCCTATGGCTATGGCCTCGCGGGCATCGTGGTCAAGCAGAAGGATCCGCAGTCGCAGAAGATCGTGCAGGAGGAGATCGATACCGCCAAAGCGGTCCTCGAGCGCTACCCGCTGCCGAAGCTGCCCCAGGCGAGCAAGAGCCAGTGGGGCGGATTGACCCCGCTCATCTTCGCCACCCGCCAGGGTGACATGAAGACGGTCAAGATCCTGGTCGCGGCCGGCGCGGATGTGAACGAAACGAGTGAGTACTTGTGGACGCCGCTCCTCGTGGCCACGCAGAACAAGTCCTACCTCATCGGCAAGTACCTGCTCGAGCACGGCGCGAACCCCAACGTCGCAAACGGCGGCGGCTGGAACGCGCTGTACCTTGCCACCAAGAACCGCAACATCGAGCGCGGCGACTACCCGGTACGCAAGCCGGACATGGATCATCTGGATTTCATCAAGCTGCTGCTCGCGCACGGCGCGGATCCGAACCGCCGCATGCTCTCGAGCACCGAGACGCGCACCGTATTCACGAACCAGTGGTTGAACGAGTCGGGGGCAACCCCATTCCTGCGCGCCGCAGAGTCGGGCGACCTCGTGCTGATGAAGCTGCTGCTCGCGCACGGCGCGAACCCTCACATTCCGACCTTCATCAACGTCACCCCGCTCATGGTCGCGAGCGGCATCGGCTGGGTCGAAGGCGTGAGCTACG
>JASHUC010000019.1 GCA_030040235.1 Gammaproteobacteria bacterium
CCCCGCGGGGTTGCGCGCCTCCGTCCAGTGCGGACCCACGATGGCGAGCATCACCCCGCAGTTCCCAACGATGTCGTTCAAATGCCCGCGAAAATCTCGCCCGAGAGGAATCGAATCCACATCCTTGAACACCTGCGCCTTGCCGAACTCGGCGACGAGCCGATCGTAAATGCGGCCGGTAGCGTCCGGACTATCGCTGCGGCGGTAGCTGATGAAAATGCCCGACAAGGGTCACTCCGCTTTCTTATGACCCGGAGAAGCTCATCGTCGCGACCGGGCCGTTCTTTGGATGTACACCGCGGAAGTCTATGCGCCTCGGACCCCGGGGTCGAATAGCGTGCTTCGAACGGGATCGGGGCATTCGTGTGGTGCTGGGTGTGGCACTCACCATCGCTCGTGCCGGCTCACGTTCCGGTGGTGCCGATGCGGTTGTCGATCGCTATCGCTGCCGCACTTTTCGGTGTGGCAACGCTCATATGGCGCTTGAGGGCCGCTGACCCGGAAGCGCATTCCTGAGAGACCGATCCTCCTCGGCCGGCTGCGACCGAAATCACCCGAGGTTGCGCGGAAGCTGTGGTCTCAGTGCTCCACTTCACCGCCGCTGTCACGGCCGTTGTCCGTCGCGCGGCGCCACGCGAAGTACGCATCGAGGACCTTGATCTGCCGTAGATTGGGCACCGGGTGTGCACCGGGGTGCGCGTCGAGAAACATCGCCTCCTGAGTGGTTGCTGTGACCTTCGGCCACGCGGGCAAGCCGGTCCCGTTTGGATTGCCGGTCTTGGCGAAGTTGACCCAGTAACTTTGGATCAGCGCCGACAGCGTAAGTTCTGCTGGTCCTGGAACGCCGTTCAAACCCAGGGAACCGCATTGCTTGCAGCTGTTTAAGTTGCCGAACACGTAACCGATCTCCGCTGCATGGCTCGGTCCGAGCGCCGCCTGGGGTGAACGGCGATCAAAGTAATAGAGATAGGCCTTGTTCCGGCCGTACCGCGCTTGTGATTGCGCCCACGACCACGTGCCCCAGGCGAAGACCGTATCCCGTAGTAGATCCCTCGCCGCCTGCTCTGCCTGCCCGTCCGTTGCGTGCGGATACAGTGCGATAATGGCGTCCGCGTACCTGCCGTAATCCGACCGAACGTCCTCCTCGAACGTTGCCGGCGTGATACCGGGCTGCACGAACAGGATCCCTTCGTCGGCATTCGTGCCGATGAGTATCGGCGTGTCGTTGAAGCGCCGCTGCGCGTACAGCGCGTGTTCATCACCCGGCAGAATGCGGCCATCGATCACGGGGAAGAACGCGTACGCGGGCTCCAATTCGGCCGCCTTCTGGATCACTGCGGCCGGCAGTTCGCGCGCCGCGGCAATGCTCCTTGCGCGAAGCCTCCCGAGGAAGTGAGCGCCATACACCTCCGCACTTGCAAGCGTCTGAACCAACTCGCCGCCTTGCGTGTCGATCAGCCCGCCGATCTCTTGCCCGTGCGAGGGCAAAGTGCCGAGCGGCGAGGAGCGTATGGGCGCGAAATTGCTGCCGCTCTCGCTGATCGCGCGCTGAAACAGTCCGTGGGCCGCCGGACAGGCAGCGAGCATGCTCACGGCGAAGCCGCCGGCCGATTCCCCAAAGATCGTCACGTTCGTGGCATCGCCGCCAAACTTGCCGATGTTCGCCTTGACCCACTTCAGTCCCTGGATCATGTCGAGGATCCCGTAGTTGCCCGAGCCCCCACCCGGCTCACGGGAAAGATCGGGCTCAGCCAGAAAGCCGAAGGCGCCTAACCGGTATGCGATGCTCACGAGAACCACGCCGCGGTGCGCCAAGTGCGCTCCATCATAGGCTGGCGCGCTCGTTTGCCCGACGCGGAAAGCGCCGCCATAGATCCACACCATCACCGGCAGCTTCTCGTTCGCCGCTCGGGCCGGCGTCCAGACATTGAGGTATAGGCAGTCCTCGCTGACGGCCGGCGGCGCTGCGAAGATCTTTGCGATATCCGGTTTCTGCATGCAGCCCGGCGCGAAGTGGTCCGCTACCCTGATGCCCGTCCACGGCTTCACCGGTTGCGGGGCGCGCCAGCGCAGCTGACCGACTGGGGAACTCGCGAAGGGGATGCCCTTGAAGGAGGTGATCCCATCAGCGGCCGCCCCTGCGACCTGCCCACCTGTCACGCTCACGACACGCAGCTGCGCGTCGGCCATCCGCCCCCACAGCAGCGCGACTGCTGCGAGTGTTGCGCCTGCCCACAACGTCCTCATTTTGACCTCGTTACTTCTTCTCTTGGTTCACCATGGGCCGCAAAGGCGGTTTTCGGGGAGTTTACCCGACCCTACCCATCGGCAGCATGTGGGCGGGTGGCGCCGCTCGATGGGTCGCATAGAATGGCACGCATCTGACTTGCGACCGCTGGAGCGCATGGGTTCGATGCCAGACCCCGAGATCGCCGAGCCGCTGGGGCGCGCACGCGCGCTCGCCGCCAGGGCGGAGGATGCTGCGGCACGGGAGGCGTACCTCGAGGTTTTGCGCCGCGATCCGACTCACTTCGCGGCGCTGAGCGAGCTGGGAAACCTGGCACTGTCCGGCGGGTTTCGCTCCGCGGCACGCACCGCCTATCTGCAGGCCGTTCAGCATCATCCCAGCAACAAGGTGGGGCATGTAAACCTGGCCAACCTGATGCGACTCGAGCGCGACATAGAAGGTGCTCGCCGCCACTACGAGGCTGCGATCGCCATCGATCCGGAAATGCACGAGGCACATCAGGGGCTGGGCTGCGTGCTGGATGAGCTGGGCGCGCCGGGTGCGGAATGGCACCGCGACAAGGGCTATTCCGAGCATGCGCTCGTCACCCAGCGCTACCGCGGCACCGGAACGGGCATACCACTGCTGCTGCTGGTATCGGCACGCCGTGGCAACATCTTTACGCGGCAATGGCTCAGCGATCGACGCTACAGCGTGACGGCCGTCTATGCGGAGTATTGCCCGCCAGGATCGAAATTTCCGCCGCACGAGCTGATCGTCAACGCGATCGGCGATGCCGACCTCTGCGGCCTGGCGCTGGAGCGGGCCCGGGACCTCATCGCCTCCAGCGATGTTCCGGTGATCAACCCGCCGGCACGGGTGCTGCTCACGCGGCGTCTTGACAACGCGCGCCGCCTGGCGGGCATCGAAGGCGTGATCGGCCCGCCGATCCGGGTCATGACGCCGCAGGCGGTGCTGTCGGCTGCCGACCTGCACTTCCCGCTACTGTTGCGGCGGCCGGGCTTTCACAACGGCGAATACTTCGCTTACGTAGAACATCGCGACAGCCTATCGGCGACAGTCGCTTCCCTGGGAGGCGATGAGCTGTTGCTCATCGATTACCTCGACGCGCGCGGCGCGGACGGCATGGCTCGCAAGTACCGCGTCATGTTCATCGACGGGGTCGCCTACCCGCTGCATCTGGCGATATCGGGGGATTGGAAGGTTCACTACGTCACGTCCGCCATGCGCCACAGCGCGGCATTCCGCGAGGAGGAACACCGCTTCCTCGCCGACATGCCGGCCGTACTGGGTCCCCGGGCGATGGCCGCGCTCACGCAAATCTGCACGAAGCTCGGACTCGACTACGCTGGTATCGATTTCGCGCTCGCACCGGACGGCTCGGTGATGCTGTTCGAGGCCAACGCCACGATGATCGTTTTGACGCCGGAGCCCGACCCGATCTGGGATTATCGGCGCGCAGCGATCGAAGCGGTGATGGCGGCAGCCACGCGCATGGTACTGCGGCGCGCCGGCCGTAGCGGGGCGCTTGCCGGTCCGCCCGTCGCGTCCTGGACCTGATGCGAAACGAGCTGAATTTCTCCGGTGGCCCCGGCGCCTTGCCCGCCTCGGTGCTGCAGCAGGCTCAGCAGGCGGTGGCCGCATTGCCGGAGACCGGCCTCTCGGTGCTCGGCATGAGCCATCGCTCCGACTGGTTCCGCGGTGTTCTCGATGAAACCGAGCGCAACCTGCGGGCCTTGCTCGGCATTCCGGATGACTACCACGTGCTCTTCGCTCAGGGCGGCAGCAGCCTGCAGTTCTCGGCGCTGGCGATGAGCTTCCTGCGCGGCACGAGACGCACCGCCGAGTACATCGTGTCGGGCTACTGGAGCGCCAAGGCACCTCCGCAGGCCCGTCTGGAGGGCGATACCCGCATCGTTTGGGACGGCGCGCCGGAGCGGTACCGACGTTTGCCGGGTGCCGGGGAACTGCAGCTCTCGCCCGACGCGGCCTACCTACACTACGTCTCCAACGAGACGGTCGAAGGGGTCGAATTCTTCGAGACTCCCGGGTTGCCTGGCGTGCCGCTGGTGTGCGACATGTCGTCGAACCTCGCTGCCGCGCCGCTCGATGTGAGCCGCTACGATCTGATATACGCCCATGCGCAAAAGAATCTCGGCCCGGCCGGCGTCACGGTGGCCATTCTGCGCGACGGGTTCCTGCAGCGGGCGGCTTCGCCGCTGCCGGCCATGCTGGACTACCGAGTTCATGCCCAGGCCCGCTCCGTGTACAACACACCACCGGTATTTGCGATCTACGTGCTGATGTTGGTGACGCGCTGGCTTTGCGACGAGGTCGGCGGCCTCGCGGCGATGGCGGCGGTTAATCGCGCCAAGGCGGAGGCGATCTACGGCGTGCTCGATGCGCATCCGGATTTCTTTCGCATCCATGCGCTCCGCCAACACCGCTCCACGATGAACGTGGCGTTCCAACTGCCAGATGCGGCGACCAAGACGCAGTTCCTGCGCGCTGCCGCCGAAGCCGGCTTCGCCGGCCTGGAAGGCCATCGCTCCATCGGCGGGTTGCGTATCTCACTGTACAACGCCGTCACGCTTCAGGCCGCGGCGACTCTGGCTGCGTGGTTGAGCGAATTCCATCGGCGCTACGGATGATGAGTCTAGCGGCGACGTAGCTTGGGGGCTATGGCCCGATTCCCACTGCCCTTCACCGCTTGATGCGCGTCGAAGCTATTTGGTCCGCGTGCCGTCCGACCACGTAGCCGGCCAGCACCCACCGGGTTCGCTCGAGGTAATGCGGGAGCACCGAGCGGGCGCCGGCGGCGTTGAAGGCACACGAATTCGTTCTCGCCGGTCACGGCGGTCTGATACCCGCGCCTGCCGAGAACGAGAATCCGCGCGTGATCCGAGATGGAGGCCGGGGCGGCGCGGGCGGTGCCAGCCCACGTCGCGGCGGTGGGCACGGCCCGACAGTGCTCGCAGACAGAATAGCAAGCCGGAGGCTCAACGAGAATTCGCCCGCCGCATTGGAGCGGTTCAACAACGTTTCTGAAAGCCGACACGAGTCATGGTTCGGTCGGGCGACGACGTGCATATTCGGGCTTTCGAGCGGCGAGCTGTAGCCCCCATGAGTCACCTCACTCAAATCCTGGAGATTATCGCTGCCGGCTTGGGCGCAATCGCCCTTGCGGCTTGCCGGAGCTGGCTCTCGAGAAGGGACGAAACGCTGGCCCCGGACGCCGTGAATCGAGGGCCCGCGCCTGCCGGGGGCAGCTCCAATCGGCAATGGATCCTCGCCGCAGTCGCGGGAATTTTCGTTGGTCTTCCTCTGTGCTACGTGGGCTACACCTATGTCTCCCCGTACCTTCTCCCGCAACACGCAATAGCCCTTTATCCGGGCCAATATCAGCGCGTCGTCTTCAGCTCAGGAGAGGCCGTGTCGACGGCCATGAAGGCTTTGTATTCGGCATCCGACACCAAAGCACAGGGCGATGCAATTGCGACCTTGGAGAGCATGGTTGAGGCGGGGGATGCCGAGGCAGCATTCCGCCTCGGCCGGTACTACCATCTGGAAAGCGCGGAGCCCAACTATACGTTGGCGCTCAAGTACTACGAGATCGCCTCTAGTGAACACCACGCGTGGGCGACGAACAATCTAGGGCTGATGTATCGAGGCGGCCTCGGTGTAGTCAGAGATGACAGGAAGGCCTATGAATACTTCCAAGTGGCTTCGCGCCAGCACAATCCATGGGCATATCTGAATCTGGCCGACATGAGCTTCTGGGGACGCGGCAGGCGAGCCGATGCCGACGAGGGTATCGCGTGGCTCGAGGAGGGCAGGGAGAATGGTTGCACCTTGTGCCTCATCGAGGAAGCGGCGATATACCACTCCGGCGCTTATGGAATCCACGCCGATAGAAACAAAGCTGTGTGGCTTCTGAACAAGGCAGCGGCGCTCGGCGACCCGCAAGCCAAACTCATTGTCGCCGAATTGCATATCGTTGGTGATGGCGTACCACAGAGTTCGCGGAAGGCTTTCGAGATCCTGAAGGCGCTGAGTGA
>JASHUC010000237.1 GCA_030040235.1 Gammaproteobacteria bacterium
CGCCCGGCGCCACGCGTCCAGGTCATCGGGGTCGACCCACGTCAGCTCGACGCTCATCTTGCGCAGCACGTGTTTGAACTGATTGACCGTTCCGCCGTAGAGCGAGGCCGAGGAGACGACATGATCGCCTGGCGCAAGCAGCGTGAACAGCGCGCCGGCCTGGGCCGCCAGCCCGCTTGCGAATGCCACGGCGCCGCATCCCCCCTCGAGGCTCGCGATGCGCTCCTCGAATGCGGCCACCGTCGGGTTCACGATCCGGGTATACGTGTTGCCGTACTCCTGGAGATTGAAGTACGCAGCGGCCGCCGCAGGATCCTCAAAGACGTAACTCGTCGTTTGAAAAATCGGAACCGCGCGCGCACCGGTATTCGGATCCGGGCGCTGACCAGCGTGAACCTGCCGAGTTTCGAAGCCGAAATTACGAGACTTTTCCACGGACGCTGCCCCCGATGGCGCGATGAAGTGCCGGATCATAGGCTCCTGCTGCGGCGGCTCCTATCGTATGACATCGCTGCCTGTAACCGATAAGTCACCGCAGCCGGTGCTGCTGGCCGCGAGGGAGGCATTGAAGCGCGCCCCTGAAGCCGCACTGTTCACGTGGCGCGCGTCCTGCAAGTGGCAGAACGGTACCCACGCCCGCTCGACGGTGCGGGGATTCCGCGGACTCGGAGAAGAGAAGCTGCACAAGACCGAATTCTCATTCGAAACCGATCATCCCGAGGTCTTTGCGGCGGAAGATCTCGGCGCCACGCCCGTTGAGCTGGTCCTCGTGGGCCTCGCGAGCTGTCTCACGGCGGGCGTCGCCGCGGTCGCCCAGAACCGCGGCATACAGCTGCGCTCGGTGGAGGCGAAGCTCGAAGGCAAGATGAACATTTACGGCATCCTCGGCGTCGACAGCGACGTGCGCAACGGCTACGAGGACATCAAGGTCAGGTTTCATATCGACGCCGATGCATCGAAGAAGGAAATCGAGGCGCTCGTCGCGCAGTCGCAAAAGCGCTCGGCCGTGTACGACATCGTCACCAATCCGACTAGTGTCACCGTCGAGGTGGCCTAGCCGAGCCCCGGGCACCCTGGGACGGGGCTCGCCATCGAGCGCATCACAACGATCGTCATCGGCGCGGGTCACGCGGGACTCGCCGTCAGCCGGGCTCTTGCCGAGCGTTCTATCGAGCATCTCGTGCTCGAGCGGGGCGAAGTCGCGAACTCATGGCGGCGCGAGCGCTGGGATTACAGCCTCAAATACGGCTTCCACGCCGTGCGGCACGTGGATTCCGATCCGCCTGCGCGGCAGGATGTGCCTGCCATCGCGGGCTCATGGGTCATCCCGCTCGATACGCCCTCTTCAAAAGGCGAGAGAGCTTTTCGGTTCGTGGTACAGCAGAACGGACCGGAGGCCGCCGCATCGATCCTGCGTATCGACGGCGACACGGGCGCTTACAGCGGCTCGTACCGCGATGGCAAATGGGTGCTCAGCCATTTCGACGGACATCGCCCCGGCGTCATCGAGATCAGGGCGAACGCTGATGGTACTCTACAGGTCATCGCCCACAACGAGGCGCTCGTTCACGCCCTTCAGGGCAATGACAGCAAGAACTACACGGACGACCGCTACGGCGACCTCGCCCCGAGATATATCGCATATCGTCCCGATGTGGCCCGCGCCAAGGGTCTCCCGGAGCCGGATGGTTTCCTGACCCACACGACCATGCGTGATCCGCGAGAGAAGTTCACGTTCAACTTTCCCGACGCGAATGGAAAGCTCGTCTCCAATGACGATCCGCGCTTCAAGGGGAAGGTCGTTTTGGCCATTGTGACGGGCACGTGGTGCCCGAATTGCCACGACGAGGCACAGTATCTCGTGCAGCTCGACAAGAAGTACCGCAACAAGGGACTTGCGATCGTCGCCCTGGACTTCGAGGAGCCCGAACAGCAGGGAAGTCTCGCGCGGGAGCGTGCGTTCGTGAAACAGTATGACGTGAAGTACACCTATCTCATCGCCGGAGCACCCGCCGAGATGTGGGAGAAAGTGCCGCAGCTCAAGAACCTCAACACTTGGCCGACCACGGTCTTTATCGGACGGGACGGCAAGGTGAAGGCAGTGCATTCCGGGTTCGCCTCGCCCGCGAGCGGCGTCTTCAACGCTGAGCTCAAGCGGGAGTTCACTTCGAAGATCGAACAGCTCCTCGCAGAGAAGACGCCTGTGCAGACAGCTTCGGCGGGCGTAGCCCACAGCCCGGGAGCCTGACGCGGCGCCTCGGTTGCGGCATCCGCCTCGGCCTCGAGAGGCTCCTGAGTGATGCGACTCGCATCCAACCCAGTGAGGAGGCTCCTGGTGCTGTTCCGTCTCGTGCGGATCGGAGTCCAAGTCTCGGGGTTGCTCGAAGACGCCTGACTGTGGCGCAGGCTCAGAAACTCGTTCGCGGCGAGTGGGTGCGTGGCTCAGCTGGACGGTGTTTCGGCCGGACAGAGAAATTATCGTGAATAGTCAGCGGCTTGCGAGAGTGGGGGTGACCTCCTTCAAAGCTCTGCTGCAATCGCTGGCTGGCGCGCTCTTGCGGGCGCTGCGCCGGGGCTCGTAGACTTCCCGTTACAGGAGATGGCATTCCTCCTGCAAATGCCGTGTCGCGGCTAATGATGCCTACGCTGGAGGTTGTTCTTCTGAGGCGTAGGGCATCTGATGATCAGCGTTTCTTCGTGTGACAGAGCCGCCGGCACTGTCTGCGGCTGCAGCTCCTGCTCCTCTCCCGAGTGCTGCCGTCCGCATCGGAAGGCCGGGCGATGGACGTAATTGCGGAGCGCGTCGAATTGCCGGATCGCAAGCTCGCTGCTTGCTGGCGAGCCGTCAAGATCGACTCCGCCGTCCGCGAACGGCTTCTCGCGCAGGCGGTGCTTGCCTTCACCGTGCGCCAGAGACTGCCATTCGAGATTGCTCCGATTCACGGACTTATCGTGCTCTTCGGTCCGCCCGGTACCGGCAAGACGACGCTGGCCCGGGGTCTCGCGAATGAGATCGCCCAGGCTCTGGTGCCTCCACAAGCCACCCTCGTGGCGATCGACCCACATGCGCTCGCGAGCCTTGCGCCCGGGCAAACTCAGAAGGAGATCACGAAAGTCTTTCAGGAGACGATTCCTGGACTCGCGGCGGCAGGCCCAGTGATTGTTCTGCTCGACGAAGTCGACACCTTGGTCACCGATCGCCACCACCTCAGTCTCGATGTAAACCCCATCGACATGCATCGGGCGACGGATGCTGCGCTGGTGGGCCTCGACCGCTTGTGCCGAAGTCATTCCAACGTGCTGTTGGTGGCGACGACGAACTTTCCGCAAGCGCTCGATACGGCGCTCATCTCCCGCGCCGATCTCATCGAGGAGATCGGACTTCCCGACATGGAAGCACGCAAGCAGATCATCGTCGAGATGCTGGTTCACCTTGCGCGCCACTGGCCGGGGCTTACGGCGCTCGAGAAAGAGGCGGCTTTCTTTGCCACGGCATCGAAAGGGATCGACGGCCGGCGGTTGCGCAAGGCGTTCATGGCCGCGATCGCCTCGAGCATCGAGACCGCGCGCGATCCCAATAAGCTCACCGGTGCGCACATCGTTACGGTTCTGCAGTCGATGCGCCGAGATCTGCAATCAGAGTACGAGGAGCGGCGGCGGTTCGAAGCGAAGTGGGGTCGCCGTCTACCCACGAGTAGTGATCCGGCGACATGACGCGGCGGTGGGAGTCTTGTCGGTCCTCGAATTGACCGCATCCGTTCCCAGGTCAATAATGCATCCACGATACATGTTTCGAGGGGGAGCTGCCGTGATCCGTCAGGATGAAGTCTGGCTGATCTCGCTCGTCGGGATCGGTCTCGTCGCGCTGGTATTCATCTATGTGATCGCCCTCTCGGGCAAGCAGGCCGCCGAGCCATCCGCGGTGCAGAAGAGGGCCTACACCGTCCGACGCTGGTGGTTCCTTGCGCTGCTTCTTCTCGGCGTCGGGGTAACCTACGCGACGCTGCGGCCATTCCCAATCCCCGAGCAATATACCCAGGCGCAGGGGGCGCAGATCGTCGATGTGGTTGGCCGCCAGTGGCTATGGCTTCTCAGCCGCTATCAGGTGACTGCAGGCGTGCCGGTCGAATTCCATGTCACGAGCGCCGACGTGAACCATGGATTTGCGATCTACGGCCCGAACGATCGGATCCTCGTGCAGACCCAGGCCATGCCAGGCTACACGAACCGGCTGGTGTATACCTTCACCCAGCCGGGTATCTACCGCGTGTTATGTCTTGAGTACTGCGGCCTCTCGCATCACGTGATGATGAACCAATTCGAGGTAGTCGCGGCGCCGAGGAGCAAGCCATGAGTGCGAATGCGCAGCAGAATGCGGCCCTCCCGGATAAGCGGCAAGCGGGAAGCGCCGTGCCCGTGCACCCGCAGAGCGAAGCTCTGGCAGGCGCCGAGCGGCTGGTGTTCAATCTGTACGTCATATCGTCACTCGTTGTCCTTCTCCTGATGATGTTGATCGGCCTTGCAATGCGCCTGGGACAAGGCGCGTGGCTCGCAGTACGCCCGGACATCTTCTACGAGCTCATGACCGCCCACGGCGCGGGCATGGTGGGCACGATCGGACTCGCATCGAGCGCGGTCATGTGGTTCTTTCTGCGCAAGTACGTGCGGCTGCACGTCTCGATGTTCGCCGCCAACTACGGGTTTTTCATACTTGGCGCGCTCGCAATCCTTGCCGCGGTGTTCCTCGGCGGCTATGCAGGAGGCTGGACGTTTCTCTATCCGCTGCCAGTGCACTCACTCGATGTCTGGAGCACCAACGCTGCGGCGCTCTTCATGATCGGCTACCTGCTGATCGGGGTCGGGTTCCTGCTGTTCTATCTCGATGCGATGCTCGGCATCATCCGTAGGTATGGCAACCTCGGACGCGGACTCGGGCTGCAGTGGCTCTTCGCGGGCGATCTCGACAAGTCGCACCCGCCGACCGTCGTCGCGAGCAGCATGGTCGTCATCGTCAACTCCCTGGGCATCCTGGCCGGCGCGGTCGTGCTCGTGATGTGCCTGATCAATGCGTACATTCCGTCCGTCACCCTC
>JASHUC010000238.1 GCA_030040235.1 Gammaproteobacteria bacterium
CATTCAAGGCCCAGTTGAAGAAATCGTAGGTATTGGCGGGCTCCGGTGCACCGCCAATGAGGGGCGAGACGCCGAAGTACTCGACGATATCGTTCGCGAGTCGCTCCCGGTCGCCATTCTCGCCCCACTCGTAGTACCCGTCCCACGTCCACCCATTGAGCCACAGGTCTCCCTTCAGCCCGAGAACGACCCGCCCGGCGTTGGTCGTCGTGCTGTTGATCAGGTTGAGCATGTTGCCGACGTCGTCGTAGAAAAATGCCGGCGCACCTCCCATGGCGGCCACGGCCGAGGCCGGCAGATAGGGGTTGGTGGGCAAGATGACGTTCGCGGGCGCACCGTACGCACCATCACCGGCTTGCGAGTTGGTCGCGCGCCGCTGCTCGAACGACACATCGAGCGAGGCCTGCAGCGTGCTCGTGACGTCGTAGCTTGCGTGGTCGTAGAGCGACCAGTGCGTGACCGGCGGCCTGATGGTCACACCGTCGTAGTAGTTCGGGCCGCTGCCGGCCTGGGTGGCCGTGAACGCGCCGGCGCCGGAGCCATATGTTCCTGGATTGAAAGGCGTGAGCGCGGTACCGGCGCTGTTGAATACGCCGAGAGTGGGTCCCAGAGCTCCGTTGTAAGGGTAGTAGCTCGTGCCATTGGGCCCGATGATGTAGTGCGGCAGGCCGTCCGTGAGATACCCTGTGTTGGTGAACTCGGCGTAGCCTTGCGCGCACCACGGCCGCACCTCGCCGCAGATGCCGATGCCTTGCGCGTCCTCGTACTCGGCGGCCACCACGTTGTGAACGCGGCCATCCGCGAACGCCGAGCCCCACATCGCCGCGGCATGCATGTCTCCGCCGTCGCTGTAGGTCGTCTCACCCCCGTCGAGCTGCAGCTTGAAGCCCTGGAAGGTGTTGTTGGTGATGACGTTGACCACTCCGGCGATGGCATCCGAGCCGTAAGCCGCCGACCCGCCGCCCGTCACCGTGTCCACCCGATCGATCATGATCGAGGGGATGACGTTGAGATCCACCTGTCCGCCGGCGGCGGTCGGCACGAAACGCTGGCCGTTGACCAGCGTGAGGGTGCGGGTGCCATAGAAGGGATCGAGGCCGCGCAGATTCGCAAACTGCGCGCCGATATAGAAGTTGCCGAGACCGATGTTCGCCGAGCTCGTGAAATTCGAGTTCGCAGGCATCTCGTTGACCACATCGCCCACGTTGATGAGCCCGAGATTCTGGATGGTCTGGGCGTTGATGACCGTGACGGGGGTCGGGGAGGTGAAGGTGCTTTCCTGGATATGCGATCCCGTGACCACCACTTGCTCGAGCGGTTGTGCGGGCTGCTGACTCTGCGCCACTTGCGCAGGACCGGTCTGTTGGGCCTGCAGGGTCTGGGTAGTCTGTGCCTGCGCGAAGAGCCCGTCTGCGGCGGATGTTTGCGGGCTGGCCTGCGCCAGGAGCGTCGGGTCGTGCTTCGCCTGACCTTGATCGTGGCTCGCGGGCGCGGTGGTCTTCTCTGTCTTCTGGGTGCCCGGCTTGGAATTCGCGCTGCTCACCGTCGGGGTGCCTGTGTTTGCTGAAGCAGGGGTTTGCGTTGCCCCGGAAGGCGCGCTGTCCCCCGGGTCGGCGTTTGCGGGCGCGGCCAGCCCGACGGAGGCGACGAAGATGATCAGTGCGCCGGCAACCGTTGCGACGCGCACTCCTGCAGCGATGGATTTGCCCATGGTGAGTCCGCCTGTGATCATCCTTCGAAGAGTTGGTGTTCCAGCGGCGCAGCGCCCGAGCAACGGCGCGCCAAGGGCCGCTCCCTGGTGAGTTATGACGAGCGAGAAGGGTGTTTCCGGTAATCTGGAGCGGGCGCACGGGGCCCGGAGCTCCCCGACGGCTACCAGGCGGAGAGGCTTGACGAGTCAACTGTGGCGCCGGCGCCTCGTGATGACGTGCGCGACCGCCCCGCGGTATCATCCGGTCATTAGCGGCGACGGGCAGCGGCCGGTGCCCAGGGAGGCTCGTGCCTCGCCACAGCGCCGATCCCTGGAGCATGCCATCCCTCAGGAGTGCACCACGATGAGGAGCCGCTCGAGAACCCTGGACCATGTCGGGCCTCGCTGGGGAGCGACGGTGCTCTGTGCCGCGGTGCTCGCGCTGTTCTCCACGCCGGCGTACGTGCATCACTCGGGCGCCATGTTCGATCTCACCAAGGTGGTGACGATCAAGGGCACGGTGACGCAGTTCAATTGGACGAATCCCCACTCCAGCTTCAAGGTGAGCGTGCCCAACCCCGATGGCACCCAGTCGATCTGGGGAATCGAGATGAACAGCCCCAACAACCTGGTGCGCGCAGGCTGGAAGCGCACGACGATCAAGCCCGGTGACAAGGTCACGGTGAGGGTCAGGCCGCTGCGCGATGGGACGCCCGGCGGCCAGTACGTGTCGATCATCCTGCCGGACGGCAAGTACCTCGGGGGCGAGCAGAAACGCTGAGCGGTCCCAGGCGGACTCGCGAGAGAGGGGGATAGCATGACTCGATGGGGCGCCGGCCGAGCTCTCTGCCGGATCGTAGTGTTTACGCTCGTATGCGCAGCCTCCACTGCGCTTGCGCAGGAGCAGTTGAACCGGGGATTGAATGGCGAGCGCGAGGCCGAGCTCGCCCAGAAGCATGACGGATACTACGGGGCGCTCGCTCCGGAGAATCTCGCCAAGCCCCGGCCGAAACCACCGCTCAATCTGACGGGCACCTGGTTCATCAACCTGCGTCACTCTTTCGCGGATTTCATGTTCGGACCGCCCTATCCGCACTTCTACGCGGCCGGCCAGCAAGCCATGAAGGAAGCGGCGGCGGCGCGGGCGGCGCACAAGTCGTACCGCGATGCGAGCGGACAGTGCTGGCCGATCGGCATGCCGATGATCCTGACGCGCGTGTGGCCCATCGCCATCATCCAGATGCCGACCGCGGTGTACATGGTCGATAGCTTCTTCGACAGCCTGCGTGTCATCTATCTCGATGGGCGCAAGCACACCGATCCCGACATCGTGGTCGACACCTACAACGGCGAGTCGATCGGGCACTGGACGAAGGACGCGCTCATCGTCGATACGCGCTACTTCGCGACCGACCATCACTACATCGACATGGGCATTCCGATCTCCGACAAGCTGCGCATCGTCGAGCGCATCACGCTCGCCGATCACGGGCAGACCCTCGTCGATGAGTTCACGATGACCGACCCCGACATGTGGGAAGGCGAATGGAAGAGCACCAAGCGCTGGATCCGCGAGGACTACACCGACATCCCGGAGAACGAGTGCCTGCCGAATCTCAATGCCAATCTCCCCAGCACGGAGCAGGGGCATGCGGCCGCGGAGAAGGAAAG
>JASHUC010000239.1 GCA_030040235.1 Gammaproteobacteria bacterium
GGCGGATCTCCGAGCCCGTGCCGGTTCCGAGTGCGAGCGGCAGCGCCCCGAGGAGCGCGGCCATGGTCGTCATCATGATCGGCCGGTACCGCAATAGGCATGCCTTGCGGATGGACTCCTCGGGCGACAGGCCCTCCTCGCGCTCGGCCTGAAGCGCGAAGTCCACCATCATGATCCCGTTCTTCTTCACGATGCCGATGAGGAGGATGACGCCGATGAGCGCGATCACCGTGAAATCGATGTGCGAGATCAGAAGCGCGAGCAGTGCCCCGACGCCCGCCGAGGGCAGCGTCGAGAGGATGGTGAGGGGGTGGATGTAGCTCTCGTAGAGCATCCCGAGAATGATGTAGACGACGACGATCGCCGCCAGGATCAGGTAGGGCTCGGTGCGCAGGGAGTCCTGGAAGGCCTGCGCGGTTCCCTGGAAGCTTCCGCTGAGGCCCGCCGGGAGGTGCATCGCTGCGGTGGTTGCCGAGATCGCATCGACCGCTTGGCCGAGGGCTGCGCCCGGGGCGAGATTGAAGGACAGCGTCACCGCTGGAAACTGGCTCTCATGGTTGATCGAGAGCGCTGCGGTGTGGCGGGTATCGAAGCGCACGAGCTGCGAGAGCGGGACCATCTGTCCCGTCGCCGGCGAGCGCATGTAGATGAGGTTGAGCGTGTTCGGATCGCGCTGCAGCGCGGGGGTGATCTCGAGCACGACGTGGTAGGTGTTGAGCTGCGTGAAATACTGCGTGACCTCGCGCTCCCCGAAGGCATCGTAGAGTTCCTGATCTATGGCTGCGGGCTGGATTCCGAAGCGGGCAGCCTCATCGCGGTCGATGTCGACCGCGAGCTTGGTGCTCGAGTCTTGCTGGTCGGAGGCGACATCGGAGAGCTCGGGCAGCTTTTGCAGCGCCGCGAGCACTCGGGGACCCCATGCGTTGAGCTCGTCGTCATTCGCATCGGTCAGGGTGTACTGATATTGCGTGCGTGTAGCGTGCCCGCCCATGCTCACGTCCTGCACCACCTGCAGGAAGAGCGTCCCGCCGGGAACGTGCGCGAACTTCGCGCGCAACCGCCGGATCACCTCATCCGCCGTCGCGTGGCGCTCGCTGTGCGGCTTCAAGGCGATCATGCCGAAGCCGTTGTTGATCGGGCGCGACCCGCCGCCGAAGGCGACCACCCAGCCGGAGACCGCCGGATCGGCGGTAATCGCCTGCCCGAGCCGCCGCTCGAGGCCATCCATCTGGCCGAACGACACATCCTCGGGGGCATCGGAGACGCCGTTGAGGAGCCCGGTATCCTCCTGCGGAAAGAACCCCTTCGGCTCGAACACGTACAGCACGATGGAGAGTGCGGCGGTGCCGAGAAATATGGCAAGCGTCGCGCGCTGATGACGGAGCACGAAATCGAGCCCCTGGGCGTAGAGGTCGCGCGAACGATCGAAAACGCGCTCGACCGCGCGGTAGGCGCGACCGTGCTGCTCCGTCTTCTCGTTGCGCAGAAAGAGCGCGCACATGGTCGGGGAGAGCGTGAGTGACACGAAGGCGGAGATGACGATGGTCGCGGTGACCGTGATCGCGAACTCGTGGAACAGCCGGCCGACGATGCCGCCCATCAGGAGGAGGGGGATGAAAACCGCGATGAGCGACAGGCTGATCGACATGATGGTGAAGCCGATCTCACCCGCCCCCTTCATCGCCGCCTCGTAGGGGGGCAGACCCGCCTCGACGTGCCGGTAGCAGTTCTCCAGCATCACGATGGCATCGTCCACCACGAAGCCGACGGCGATGGTGAGCGCCATGAGCGAGAGGTTGTCGAGGCTGTAGCCGATGACGTACATCGCCGCGCAGGTGCCGAACAGGGCGAGCGGCACGGTGATGCCGGGAATGACGGTCGCCCAGGTGTTGCGCAGGAAGAGGAAGATCACGAGCATGACGAGCGCGACCGTGATCACCAGCGTGAACTCGACGTCGTCCACCGAGGCCCTGATCGTGAGGGTCCGATCCACGAGCTTGTCGAGCTTGATGGCGGGTGGCACCGCCGTCATGATCTGCGGCAGCGCCTCCTCGACGCGCTTCACGACGTCGATGACGTTGGCCCCTGGCTGCTTCATGATCGCGATCATGGCGCCGCGCTTGCCGTTCTCGTAGGCGGTCCGCTGCACGTCCTCCGGCCCGTCGATCGCCGTGCCGATGTCCCGAACGCGCACGGGCGCGCCGTTGCGGTAGGCAACGATCACGTCATTCCAGGGTTTCGCGTCGAGCAGCTGATCGTTGTCGTAGATCGTGTACTCGTGGAGCTTTCCGTTGATGAAGCCCTTCGGGGCATCGACTGTCGCATCGTTGATGACGTTCGCCACGTCTTCCATGTCGATGCCGAGCGCGGCGATTTTCCGCGGATCGATCTGGACACGGATGGCAGGCTTCAGCTGGCCCCAGATGTTGACCTGCCCGACGCCCTTGATGCGCGAGAGCTGCTGCGCGAGCACCGAATCGGCGTAATCGTTCACGGTGGTGACCGGGAGCACGTCCGAGTGCAGCGCGTAGATGATGATCGGCGAGTCGGCCGGGTTGACCTTCTTGTAGGAAGGCGGCGCGGGCAGATCTTTCGGGAGGTACCCGGCTGCGTTGGCGATCGCCGCCTCGACGTCTTGCGCCGCTGCGTCGATGTTTCGATTGAGGTCGAATTGGACCACGATCTGCGTGGTACCGAGCACGCTCGAGGAGGTGAGCTCCGTGACCCCGGGAATCTCCGCAATGTAGTATTCGAGCGGCGTTGCCACCGAGGTTGCCATCGTATCGGGGCTTGCGCCCGGGAGCTGGGCGGTGACCTGGATGGTCGGGAAATCCACCTGCGGGAGCGGGGCGACCGGCAGCATCGGGAAGGCCACGATCCCGACGAGCAGGATCCCCGCCATCAGCAGCGAGGTCGCGATCGGCCGGTTGATGAAGGGTGCCGATACGCTCATGATGCGCGCCGGCCCTTGAGCTGCGCGGAGCCGACGCTCTCGACGGGCTGCTCGGCCTGGGCCGCGTGGTTGACGCTGACCAGGGCCCCCGGCTGCAAGCGATAGAAGTTGCTGGTCGCGACGCGCTCACCTTCGGTCAAGCCGCCCTCGACGATCGCAACCTCCTCATCGTTGTAGCCGACCTTCAACGTGCGGGCCTCGACCTTCGAGTCCGCCCCGATCACGTAGACATAGAGTCCATCGGGGCCGCGCTGCAGCGCCTGGGCGGGAACGGTGAGGACGTCGCGCGCGGTGCGCACTAGCACCCGCGCGCTCACGAACTCCCCGGGCCAGAGCCGCTCCTGGCTGTTCGGGAAGATGACCTTCAAATGGATCGTGCCGGTCGTCGTGTCGATCTGGTTGTCGATCAGCTCGATCGTGCCGCGATCGAGCTCGCTCCTGCTCTCGTCGCGTGAGAGCGCCGTGACACTCACCGCGCCCTTCGCCATCGCCTCGGCGACGGCCCCGATCGACTCCTCCGGGAGCATCACAATGGCGGCGATCGGCTTGAGCTGAGTGAGGACGACGATGCCCGTGGTGTCGGTCGCATGCACGATGTTGCCCGGATCGACGAGCCGCACACCGGTGCGGCCGTCGATCGGCGAGGTGATGCGGGTGTAGTTGAGCTCCGTCCGCGCGCTCTCGATGGCCGCGGCATCGCCCTCGATCTGGGCTTTGAGCTGCGCGACGAGCGCCTTCTGGGTGTCGAGTTGCTGCTTGCTCGCGAGATCCTGCGGGGCGAGGATCGTGTAACGCTTCAAATCGAGCAACGCGTCCTGCAGCTGCGCCTGGTCCTTGGCGCGCGTCGCGACGGCCTGGTCGTAGGCGGCCTGATAGGGCCGCGGGTCGATCTGCGCGAGCAGCTGTCCGCGCTTCACGTCCTGGCCCTCGGCGAAAGCGACCTTGTCGAGTTGTCCGTCGACCCGCGAGTTCACCTTCACCGTGTAGAACGCCTGCACCGTACCGAGACCGTCGAGGTAGATCGGCACGTCCTTGCGCGTGGCGGTCGCGGCGTCGATCGTGATCGACTCGGGCCGGGATTGCGTAGCAGCGGCGACTCGCGAACGCTCGGGCGCGAGAAGCCAGACGCACAGCGCGACCACCACGAGGCCGGCGCCGAGCAGGATCAGGCGGGTTCGACTCATCCAATGTTCACCGATCGACACTCTACTCATCTCCCGTTGATCGCTGCCAGCCCCCGCCGAGCGCATTGAACAGGCCCACCAGGGCCTGCAGATGCGCGAGCTGCACCTGCGCGAGCGTGCTCTTCGCCGTGAAGAGCGTCGTCTCGGTGCTGAGCACGGTGAGGATATTGATCGTGCCGGCGTGGAACTGAGTTTGCGACAGCTCGTAGGAGCGCTGCGCGGCATCCACCGCCTTCTGCTGCCGCTCGAGCTGATCGCTCGTCTCGCGGGCGGCAACGAGCGAATCCTCCACGTTGCCGAAGGCGGAGATCACCGCCTTGTGATAGTCGGCGAGCAGCTCCGCGTAGCGCGCTTTGCTGTACCGGTATTGTCCGAGCAATGCGCCGCCGTGAAAGATCGGCTGGGTGAGGCTGCCGCCGATCGTATAGATCCTGCTCCCGGGCTCGACCATGGAGGAGAGCGCGGCACTCGCGTAGCCGCCGGAGGCGGTGAGATCGATGGTCGGAAAGAATGCCGCTCGGGCGGCCCGGATGTCGGCGTTGGCCGCAACGAGCTGCGCTTCGGCCTCGGCGACGTCCGGGCGCCGCGCCAGAAGTCCGGAGGGAAGTCCCGCCACGAGCGCGGGCTGGGAGATGCCCGCGAGCGTGCTTCGTGGAAGATCGAACGATTGCGGCGTCTTGCCGAGGAGGATGGCCAGAGCGTCGAGCGTTTGGCGTCGCTGCTGCTCGAGCGGTGGGATCACTGCGCTCAAGGTCGCGACCTCCGCGGCCTGCTGTGCGACATCGAGCGCGGTGGTCGTCCCCACGCTCTCGTCGATTTGCAATCCCTTCAGGGTCTGCTGCGCGCTCGCGAGATTGTCTTGCGCGATCTCCACCTGATCATCGAGCTCGAGCACGGTGAAATAATCGTTGGCGACACTGGTCTCCAACGTGAGCTCGACCGTTTCCTGGTCGTAACGGCTGGCGGCGGCCGTTGCGAGCGCTGCGGCGCGTGCGGCCAGGTTCTGGCCCCAAAAGTCGAGCTCGTAGCTCGCCGAGAGCTGAGCGAGAAATTCATTGAACGGCGGGACGGAAATGCCGGGAATCGAGACGAATTCCGTCTCGCGATCCCCGGAGCCGTCCGCATCGAGCGTGGGCAGGAGTGGAGCGCTCGCGATGCGCACCTGCGCTTCGGATTCGCGCACGCGGGCGATCGCGGCGGCGAGGTCGTCGTTCGCCTTTTGCGCCTGGTCTATCAGCCGGCCCAGCTCGGGAGAGCCAAAGCCGCGCCACCAATCGGCCGAAGGCCACGTGGAGGGTGCCTGCGAAAGCTGTGTGTTCCACGCGACCGGCTGCGAGGTCGCCGGCCGGTGGTAGTAGGGGCCGAGATTGCACCCCGAAAGGGCGAGCGCGGAGAGCCCCGCGGAGAATATCCGAGTTGCACGCACGACTGAAACTTAGGCCACTACCGCTTCAAGGAAGATGGGCGAATGATTAAATTCCGTTAACCGTCACCTCGCGTGGGCATGCTCCACGTTGGGGAGCATGCCGGCGAGCAGTCCGAGCGCCGGCAGGAAGGCGCACACCTCGTACACGAACTCGATGCTGGTTCGGTCGGCAAGCGCGCCAAGCACGGCTGCGCCCACTCCGCCCATTCCGAAGGCGAAGCCGAAGAAAAGTCCGGCGATCGTCCCGGTGCGGCCCGGGAGCAGCTCCTGCGCATACACCACGATGGCCGGAAACGCCGAAGCGAGGATCATCCCGATGGGAATGGTGAGTATCGCCGTCCAGAGGAGGCCCACGTGCGGGAGCGCCAGGGTGAAGGGCAATACGCCGAGGATCGAGGCCCAGATCACGTACTTGCGCCCGAAACGATCGCCCAACGGGCCTCCCACGATCGTGCCGAGCGCCACGGCGCCGAGGAACACGAACAGGTACAGCTGTGAGGTCTGCACCGACACGCCGAAGTGGTTGATGAGATAGAAGGTGTAGTAGCTCGTGATGCTCGCGAGATAGAAGTACTTGGAGAAGATCAGCAGCAGCAGCACCGTGATCGCCCCCACGACGCGCCGGCTGGGATGGGACTGCGCCTCGCCGCGGGCGGCGGCGCGGCGCGCGAGCGATGCCAGACGCTCCGCGCCGTGGCGCTGGTACCAGTGCCCGACGCGCGTCAGGACGAAGATGCCGACGAGCGCGGCGAGTGCGAACCAGGCGACGGTCTTCTGGCCGTGCGGCAGCACGATGAAAGCGGCGAGCAGGGGTCCCACCGAGGAGCCGAGGTTGCCCCCGACCTGGAAGACGGACTGGGCAAGACCGTGCGCCCCCCCGGAGGCCATGCGCGCGACCCGCGAGGACTCGGGGTGGAACACCGAGGAGCCCGTGCCGACCAGCGCTGCCGCGACGAGCAGTAGCCCGTAGCTCGAGGCGAGCCCGAGCAGCAGCAAGCCGACGAGCGTGAAGCCCATGCCGACGGCAAGAGAATAGGGCCGCGCCTTGCGATCCGTGTACGAGCCGACGAGCGGCTGCAGAAGCGAGGCGGTGACCTGGTAGGTGAAGGTCAGAACGCCGATCTCGACGAAGCTCAGGGCATAGGAGCTCTTCAGCATCGGGTAGATCGCCGGCAACAGCGACTGCATCATGTCGTTGAGCAGATGGCTGAAGCTGATGGCCGCGAGCACCGAGAAGGCAGTCCCTTCGACAGCGCCGCTCCTCGCGAGGCGCGCAGCGGTCTCGCTCACGTCGGTCTCCATGATGGAACAGGGAAAACCGGCCGCCCGTTGCGGCGGCCGGTTATCAGGTCTCAAGCCTAAGGGCGCAACCCGCCCTTGGCAAACGCTGCGCCCGCAGGGTGCTCGCGAGGCGCAGGGATGTGCCCGCCGCCGCAGGTCGCTGCGAGGGTCGCGGCAGGAAGCCCGACCCCGAGCTGGGTACTAGTTGCGCGGCTGGCGCGCGACCCTCAGGTAGGGCGTCAAGGTCTTCCATCCATCGGGATAGAGCTTTTTCGCCTCTTCCTC
>JASHUC010000240.1 GCA_030040235.1 Gammaproteobacteria bacterium
ATTGAGCAGGAAGATCCAGGGCCACGAGAAGTAGGTCGTGATGAAGCCCCCGACCGGCGGCCCGAGTGTCGGCGCGACGAGCATCGGTACGGTGCTGATCGTGAGCACCGTGACCAGATCCTCCTTCTCCGTGGACTTGAGCAGCACGATCCGGGCGATCGGCGTCATGAACGATGCGGCCGCACCTTGCAGAATGCGCGCCACGATGAACTGCGGCAGCGTGCGGCTCAGGCCGCAAAGAATCGATGCGGTGGTGAAGCCGGCGAGGGCGAGCACGAACACCCGCCGGGCGCCGAAGCGATCGGCGACCCAGCTGCTGCTCGGCAAAAGCAGCGCTTGGGCAAGGATGTAGATGGTGATGCCGATGTTGAGGTCGACGGGCCGCACGGCGAAGGTGCGCGCCATGTCCGGCATCGCAACGACGACCACGGAGGCATCGAGCGCCGCCATGAACATGGCGGCGGCCACGATCAGTGCGATCAGGCGGGAATTTGCGCGCGAGCCTAAGTGCGCGGCCATCGTCGGTGGAGTCCGGGGTTGGCATTCGGCCGCGCCGCGACCGAGCCCCGGCAATATACTCCTCGGTCCGCAGCCCACAAAACGGGCGCGCGGAGGGGGGTTGCATGCAATCGGCCTTTTGGGGCGAGCTCGCCGGCACCGCCATGCTGGTTTTGCTCGGCAATGGAGTGGTCGCCAATGTCGTGCTGAAGAAATCCTACGGCCACGGCTCGGGGTGGATCGTGATCACCGCAGGGTGGTGCTTCGCCGTGATGGCGGGCGTGCTCACGGCGCTGGCGATCGGCAGCCAGGCGCACCTCAATCCGGCAGTGACCATCGGCGTGGCGCTCGTCAGCGGCAAGTGGGACCAAGTGCCGACGTACATCAGCGGTCAGTTGCTCGGGGCCATGCTCGGCGCGACGCTCGTCTGGCTGCACTATCTGCCGCACTGGAGCATCACCGATGATGCCCCCGGCAAACGGGCCTGCTTCTGCACGGCGCCCGCCATCCGCCACCGTCCGGCGAACGTCGTGAGCGAGATCATCGGCACGTTCGTTCTGGTACTGGTCGCCGCCGCGATGGCCTCGAGCCATCTCGCGCCGACCGGGCTTGCCCCGGGTGTGGGGCCGCTCATCGTCGGCTTCCTCGTCTGGGCCATCGGACTGTCCCTCGGAGGGCCGACCGGATACGCGATCAACCCGGCGCGGGACCTCGGACCGCGCATCATGCATGCGCTGCTGCCGCTTGCCGGCAAGGGCAGCTCTGAATGGGATTACGCGCTCGTGCCGGTCGTCGGCCCGATCATCGGCGCGGTGCTCGCCGGGCTCCTCGTCAGAGCCATCGCGATCTGACGGCGTAGCGCTTCGCGACCGTCGAGTTCAGCGCACCGCTTGACGGCCTCCCAACATTCACGTAGATTCTATGACACGTGTAGTAGGAGGACCGATGCCCGCCCCGTCGCTCAGCCGGCTCGAGCTCAAGATCATGGATGCGCTTTGGACCTGCGGCGCATGCTCGGTGCGCCAGATCCAGGAGACCTTTCCGGAGCGCAAGCGCCCCGCCTATACGACCGTCCAGACCATGGTGTATCGCCTGGAGGCGAAGAAGGCCGTGCAGCGCGTCCGCAAGATCAGCAACGCGCACATCTTCGAGGCCACCATTTCCAGGGAGGCGACCCAGCGCAAGCTGGTCGATGAGTTTCTCGGATTGTTCGGCGGCCGGCCGCAACCGGTGATGTCGCACCTGATCGAATCCGGAAAGCTCACCCTCGATGACATCAGGGAAGCGGAGCGGACCCTGCGCGAGATGTCCAGCCGGAAGTCGCACGAATGATCACCGGCGCGCTGCTCGATCACCTGTGGCAATCGACGCTCTGCGCGCTCGGCGCAGGCCTTCTGACTCTCGCCTTGCGCAGCAACGCGGCGCGCGTGCGCTACGGGGTATGGTTCGCGGCCTCCTTGAAGTTTCTGGTTCCGTTTCAGCTCCTCACGCTCATCGGGAGCCGGTTTCATTGGCGGCACGCGCAGGCGCTGACGCTCGGTTCGGGCGCATTCGATGCGACGCTACGGCAGGTCGGCCTCGCGCTCGGCACGCCGCTCACCTACGGCACACCGCATATCGCGCTTCGAGGCCCAGCGCCGCACGGCCTGCCGGTTGCGGCCATTCTGATGTCCTGCTGGGCGCTCGGATGCGCCGTCGTGCTGGCGCGCTGGGCGGTGAGCTGGGCGCGCGTGCGAACCGCGGTCCGCGAATCGGCGCCGGCGGATATCGCCGCACCGGTCCCCGTCAGATTCACGCAGACGGCGCTCGAGCCCGGCGTGGTCGGAATTCTGCGCCCCGTGCTGCTGCTGCCCGCCCGGATCACCGAGCGGCTCACCGCGGCGCAGCTGCAGGCGGTCCTCGCACACGAGCTCTGCCACGTGAGGCGGCGCGACAATCTCACCGCGGCCGTTCACATGGCGATCGAGGCCGCCTTCTGGTTTCACCCGCTCATCTGGTGGATTGGCGCGCGACTCGTCGAGGAGCGCGAACGCGCCTGCGACGAGGCCGTGCTCCAGCTCGGCAACGATACGCAGACCTATGCCGAGGGCATTCTCAGGGTCTGCCGGTTCTACTTGGAATCAAACCTGACCTGCGTCGCCGGGGTATCCGGCGCAGGTCTCAAGCAACGCATCGAGGCCATCATGAACAATCGCGTGGCAAGTCACCTGGGTGCAGCCAAGAAGCTCCTGCTCGCAACGGTCGTCGCGGCCGCGATTGCCGTCCCGATCGCCGCCGGGGTGACCGCTGCACCGGCACGGGCGCAGGTGAGCGCCGATTCCGGTTCCAGCCCCGCCACCTTCGATTCGGTGAGCATCGCCGCCGCTGCACCTTCGAAGGACGACACTCAGTGGGTGGGCCTGAACAAAGGCGTCTGGACCACGACGCGGGTGCCGCTGCGCGCCGTGATCGCCATGGCGTACGGTGTGGACAAATCGCTGGTCATCGGGGCGCCAGACTGGCTCAACCGGCCGCTCTATGACATTACCGCGCACACGACGTACATCGCCGCCAGTCCGTATGCGCCACCCGTCCCGGCCTCCATGATCAAGGCGATGCTCGAATCCCGATTCGGACTTCTTGCGCACACCGAAACGCAGGACCTTCCGGTGTACGCCCTCCGAGTCGATAGCAGTGGCCCCAAGCTCAACACTTCTTTTCGTTTCGGTGCGCCCGGTGCGCACCGGCCGGCAGCGCCGCTGATGATCGTGCACAAGAATGTGCTGCTGTCCACCGATACGGAGATCAAATCCCTCACCTCGTTCCTCGCGAACGTGCTCGGTCGCCCGGTGGTGGATGAGACGGGACTCAAGGGCCGGTACGACTTCGCGATCACCGGCTCACTCGATGCCGCAACGCTCCCCGCGGCCTTGCAACAGCAATTGGGATTGACGGTCGAGCCGACGACCGCGCCTGTCCAGGAGGTGGTGGTCGATAGCGTGCAGATGCCCACGCTCGATGCCCCCTCCACACCCGGGGCGTGAGCCGGATCAATCCAGCCGATCCTTCCACCAGCCTCCACCGAGTGCGACGAGCAGCCCCGCCGTGTCCTCGAGTTGCTGGATCTGCGCGGTGGCGTAGCTCAGCCGCGCCTGTGCGTACAGGCGCTCGGCGGTGATGAGGCTCAACACATTGGTCGTGCCGACGGCATAGCTGCGCTGCTGCAGCTTGAGCGCCTCGGATGCGACATCGACGGAGTGCCGGTCGACGGTGAGGAGCTGCGCATCGTATTGCAGCGCCCAGAGATCATCGGCGACCTGCCCCAGCGCCTCGAGCACGACCGAACGATAGGTCGCAGCGTCGGCCCTGAAGGCGTCTCGGGCCGCGCGCACCTCGGCGCGCTGCGCACCGCCCTCGAAGATCGGGACCCCGAGCGCTCCTGCAGAATCGAGCAGCGTATCGAACTGGTGGAACAGCCCACCCGCCTCGAGCGCCTGACGCGTGACCGATGCGGACAGATTGAGCGATGGGAACTCCTGGGCGATCGCCACACCGATCGCGGCGCTCGATGCGTGCAGCTGTGATTCTGCCGCAAGGACATCCGGCCGCTGGCGCACGAGCCGCGACGGGAGGCTGAGGGGAACCTCGCGCGGGAGGGTCAGCTCCTTGATGTCGAAGTCGTGGGACTTCCACTCGGCCGGCGGTCGCCCCACCAGGATGCCGAGGGCATCGTAGGCCTGTTCGAGCTGCTTCTGGAGTGTGGGCAGCGCGGTCAAATCGGATGCGAGCTGACTGTCGGCCGTGAGCACGTCGGCGCGCGTGGCGACGCCTACCGCGAATTCGCGCTGGGTGAGCGCGAGGTTCTTCCGGTCGACATCGATGATGTCGTTCGTCGTCGAGATCTGCAGGCGCGTCGAGGCGATCGTGAGCGCCTCGTCGACCACCTCGCCCGTGAGGGTGAGATAGGCCGCGGCGAGCTCATAGCGCTGGTACTCGGCGAGGGCACTCTGCTGCTCGATGTTGCGGCGGATACCGCCGAAAAGATCGACGCTGTAGCTCGCGGACAGTCCCGTCGTGTAGAGATTGGAGCTGCCCCCGGGTCCCGCAAGCGCCGCCGAAGATCCGCTGACGCGCGAATGCTGCAGGTCCGCGCTGCCACTCAGGCTCGGCAGCAGCGCCGCGCGCGCGATCACGATCTGTTCGCGCGCCTGAGCGAGGGTTGCATCGGCGGCGGCGAGCGTGGGGCTTCCCGCGACGGCCGCGCGCACTACCTCATCGAGGGCCGGCGCGCGAAACAGCTGCCACCACTCGCCCGCGATCTCGGCGCCCGGGTCGAGATGCTGTACGTCCTGGGCGTCGGTCTTTGCGGGCGGCGCGCTCGGCGGGTGGAGGTAGCCCTGTGTGGCTGGCGGGCGGGGCCTTTGAAAATCGGGCCCCACCGCACAGCCCGCCGAGACGGCCGCAGCGACGGCGAGCGCTGCAGTCAGCGCGGCCGTCGTGGCGCGCGCCCGCAGGGCGCACGAGCGCTCACTCGTAGCGCAGCGCATCGATGGGGTTCAGCCGTGAGGCTTGCCGTGCCGGATAGAAGCCGAAGAACACACCGACGGCCCCCGAGAACACGAACGCCAGCACCATCACCTCGGGACGCAGCAGGATCGGCCACCCGGCGAAATGGGAAATGATCTGCGAGGCGAGGACACCCGCCACGATCCCCGCGGTGCCGCCCATGAGCGCGAGCAGCATCGCCTCGATCAGGAACTGGGCGAGCACGTGCAGCCGGCGCGCGCCGGTGGCCATGCGGATGCCGATCTCACGCGTGCGCTCCGTGACCGAGACGAGCAGGATGTTCATGATGCCGATGCCGCCCACGACGAGGGAGATCGAGGCGATCGCGGCGAGCAGCAGCTCCATCGCCTTGGAGCTCGCCTCGGCCACCTGAGCGATCTCGGTGAGATCGCGCACCACGAAATCGTCTTCCTTGCCCGGCAGGATGCGGTGGACCTTCTCGAGCGTCTTCGTCACCTGATCGAGGGCGGTCGGCACGAGCGCGGGGCTGCGCGCCTGAACGTAGATGGTGTTGACGAAGCCTTCCAGTTTCGGCGTGACCCCGAAGGGATTGGGCGGCGGCCCGATCGTCGCGAACACGTTGTTCGCAAGTGTCTGTGTCGAGCTCGGTGTCGCGACTCCGAGGATGCGCTCCTGCGAGGTGGTGAACGGGATGAAGACCACGTCGTCCTGATCCTGCCCCGTTGCGGAGTGTCCCTTCGCCGCGAGCACTCCGACGACCACCATGGGGACGTTCTTCACCAGCACGGTCGCGCCGATCGGATCGGCAAACTCCCCGAACAGGTATCCGAGCACGGTCTGGCCGAGCAGGCAGACGGTGGCGCCTTCGCGATCGTCATCCTCGGTGAACGTGCGGCCGGCGACCACGGGCCAGTGCCGGATGGAGAGGTAGCTCGGGGAGATGCCCTGCACGCTCGTGTTCCAGTTCTGGTTGCCGTTGACCACCTGGGTCTGCTGGCGGTTGATGTAGCTCGCATCCGAGACGGCGCCGTCCTCCTCGAGAATCGCGGCCACATCGCGCACGCGAAGGCTCGCCGCGCTTCCATGCCCGCCACGCACGCCATTGGTGTGCGTGGTGCCGGGGAGCACCACGAGCAGGTCCGTGCCGAGACTCTGCACCTGCGCCTCCACCGCGGCGCGCGCGCCCTCGCCTACCGCCACCATCGCGATGAGGGCGGCGACTCCGATGAACACGCCGAGCATGGTGAGACCGGCGCGCAGCTTGTTGCGGCCGATCGCGCGCAGCGCCGCGAAGACCGCCATCCAGCCGAGCGAGCCCGCCTCGTGCAGCCACGCATCCATCCGGCTCGTGAAGCGCTGCTCGTGGTATGCCCGCACCGGAGGCAGCGGACGGTTCGCGAGCGCCGGACCGACATTCGAGGTCGCATGATCGGAGACGATCTGCCCGTCGCGAATGGTGATGATCCGGTCAGCGACCTCGGCCATGTCGCGCTCATGCGTGACGAGCACGATCGTGACGCCACGCTCCCGATTGAGCGCGCGAATGGTCGTCATGATGTCGAGCGAAGTCTGCGAATCGAGGTTTCCCGTCGGCTCATCGGCGAGCACGATGGCCGGATCGTTGACGAGTGCGCGTGCGATGGCGACCCGCTGCTGCTGCCCACCCGAGAGCTGGTTGGGCTGGTTGCGCTCGCGGTCGGCGAGCCCGAGCATGCGCAGCATGTCGCGGGCTCGCTCGGTGTTGCCGGCGATCTGCGCCGCGTAGAACAGCGGCAGCTCCACGTTCTCGAGCGCGCTGGTCCGCGGCAGCAAATTGAACGTCTGGAATACGAACCCGATGCGCCGCCCGCGGATGCGCGCGAGCGCCGGCTCATCGAGCCGGGCGACATCGACCCCCTCGAGCTGGTATTGCCCGCTCGTCGGCTGATCGAGGCATCCGAGGATATTCATCAAGGTGGACTTGCCGGAGCCCGAGGCACCCATGATGGCGACGAACTCGCCGCGGCGGATCGTGAGGCTCACGCCGCGCAGCGCGTGCACCTCGGTGTCGCCGAGGTCGTACACCTTTCTCACGTCGCGGAGCTGGATGATCAAAAGCGGAAGCCTCCGCCGCGGAATCGGTTGTTACCACCGGGACCATTGTTCTGGCCCGGTTCCACCTGCGACCGCGACTCCGGACGCACGGCGTTCACGACGACCACGTCACCCTCGTGCAGATCCTGCCCCGAGACCTCGATCAGCGTCCCGTCGTCGAGACCCGTGCGCACGCGCACCGGGACGAGCTTGCCGTCTCGCATCACCCAGATGCGCGCGCGGGGACCGCCGCCGCGACCCGCGCGGCCGGGAAACCGCCCCGCTCCACCACCGCCGCCCTGTGCGTGCTCGAATACCCGGCCACCGGCCTCACCGGCCGATTGCCCTTCGCCCGATTCGGAACCCTCCGCACCGGAGGCCGACGGCTCGCCGCCGGTTGATGCGGTCCCGCGGGAGGATCCCCTTGCGGATCGCTCGCGCGCAATGCCCTCGGGATTGAAGCGGATGGCGGGCAGGGGCACCCGCAGCACATTCTGTCGCTCGGCCGTGATGATGTGGGCGTCGGCGGTCATGCCGGGAAAGAGCGCGAGATCGTCGTTCTTCACATCGACCACCACGTCGTACGTCACGACGTTCTGCACGGTGATGGGGCCTTCCCGGACCTGCCGCACCTTGCCCCAGAACGTGCGGGTGGGATACGCCTGAACCGTGAAGAAAGACCTCTCCCCAGGCCTCACACCGCCGACATCCGCCTCACTCACGTTGGTGTCGACCTCCATGACATGCATGTTCTTACCGATCAGGAACAGCGGGGAGGCCGAGAGGCTCGAGACGACCGTCTGACCGACATCGATGTAACGCGTGATCACCATGCCGTCCACGGGCGATGGAATCTTGGTGTACCCGAGGTTGACTTCCGCGCCGTGCAACAGCGCCTTCTGCTGCGCGACGTTCGCGATGTCGAGATTCACCTGGGCGCTATCCTGGTCGAGGGTCGCCTTGTCGGTGTTGATCTGCTCCTGCGAGACGATACCCTCGCCGATCAGCTTCTGGTCGTAGGCGTAAATTTTGGCCTGGTTCACAACCGCGACACGGTCCTTGGCGAGCGCGGCCTCCGCGGAATGGAGCGAGGCCGTGTCCTGATCGACGACGACCTGGAACGGCAGCGGATCGATCGTGGCGCAGATCTGCCCGATCTTCACCAGGGTGTCGTAGTCGCAGGTCCAGCTCTTGATGTTGCCGGAGACGTAGGATTCGACCTGAGCGGTCACGATCGGGTTGAGCGTGCCCGTCATCGTGACGGTGCGCTGGATGTCGCCGCGCGTCACTCGCGCGGTGACGTACCGCAGGGACGGGTCGCGATGCAGCCACCAGAAGGTGACGAGACCCCCGGCCAGAAGGACGGCGAGTGCGGCTGCCCAGAGCAGTCGCTTGCGCCCATGCAAGGGTTCGGTGTCGACTGAAGGCGCGCGCGTTTCCAAGATCCCCCGTGAAAGCCGAGTCGTTGCTCGGTATCGGTATATCGGCCGTTAGGATCTCAGTTTTCGATATAGGGACTGAAACCGATTGTAACCAACTTGGCCCGGTGCGGCGCGGCGGCCCGGGCACCCTGCGTTCGGGAACGTAGGGATCCCGGGCAGCAGGGCCGGGACGCAGGCCCGGCGCCTCAGACCCTTCTCGAGAAATTCGCGATCAGACTCACGAGCGTCAGGATCAGGAAGATCACGAACAGGATCTTCGCAATGCTGACCGCTCCGGCGGCAATCCCGCCGAAACCGAACACTG
>JASHUC010000241.1 GCA_030040235.1 Gammaproteobacteria bacterium
GCCACGGCTTTCACGTCACCGCGGGGCTGCTGTGGCTCGGGACCATGATGGCGCAGCTGCTCGCCAAGGGTTTCCGCGAGAACATCCGCCATCGCTTCCTGTGCTTCACGCTGTTCTGGCACGCGCTCGACATCATCTGGGTCGGCATCTTCAGTCTGGTCTATCTGATCGGAACCATCCTGCCATGAGCTCGAACCAAGATCCTTATCTGAGGCATCCGCGTGGTCCGGACGCAGGCTCGGTCGTGGGCGAGGACCGCCTCCCGGGCGAGCCGACCGAGGCAGGGCCGGGCATGCTCGGCCCGGAGATCCGCGGCTACCTGATCGGGCTTGCGCTCGCGATCGTGCTCACCGTCGCCTCGTTCTGGGCCCTGCACACCAATCTGATCTATGGCCCCGGCATCATGATGGCGATCGTCGTGCTCGCGGTCGCGCAGATGGGGATTCACCTCGTGTACTTCCTGCATCTCACCACCGCGCCGGACAACATGAACAACGCGCTGGCGCTCACCTTCGGCGTGCTGATCGTCGGCCTCATCGTATTTGGCTCGGTGTGGGTGATGGCGCATCTCAACCACAACATGATGCCGGCGCGAGAGCTGATCCAGATGCGCATGGGAGTGCCCTAGAAGGTCGGCGGCGGCACCTGGCTTTCGGGTGGATACGCCGGCAGATGGGCCGGTGGGGGTGGCAGCCCGCCGGGGTGCTTCGCGAGCTGCTTCATCAGGTAATCGACCGCCGCCTCGAGTTGTGCATCGTGTCCGGCGAGCAGCTGAGCCGGGTCGGTTTCGACCACGATGTCCGGATCGACCCCATGGTTCTCGATCACCCACTCCGAGTGCAAGCCGTAGAGGCTGTCCTCGGGCACGGTGATATAGCCCCCGTCGAGCAGCGCCCAGGTGCCGCGGATGCCTCGCACGCCGCCCCAGCTGCGGGTGCCGATGAGCGGTCCGAGGCCATACTTGCGGAAGTAGTACGGAAAGATGTCGCCATCGGATGCCGAGAGATGATTGAGAAGGCACACCTTGGGCCCCGCGATCAGCTGCTGCGGGATCGACATGGCGGCCCCCTCGCGATCGGTCGACATGCCGATCAGCTCGCGGCGCAGCCGGGCGAGCACGATCTGGTCGATGAATCCTCCACCGTTCCACCGGTCATCGACGATGAGCGCGCCCTTGTCGAGCTGGGGAAAGAACTGGCGCACGAACTGCTCCATCCCGAGGGCCTCCATGTCGGCCATGTAGACGTAGCCGATCTTGCCCGCGGAGAGCCGGTCGACCGTCTCCCGATTCTGATCGATCCAGGCTTTCTGGCGGATCGCGAGCTCGTTGGCGATCGGCTGCACGGTGACTTCGCGGCGCGCGCCCCGCGGGCTGCTTGCCACCGTGAGCGTCAGCGGCTGATTGCCGAGATCTGCGAACAAGCTATAGGGGTTGGCGGGCGCCTCGAGCTCGTGACCGTTCACCGCGAGCAGATAGTCTCCGGGATGAACGTCAACGCCGGGCTCGGTAAGCGGGCTGCGATACTCCGGGCGGGTGTTGTCGCCCGGGATGATCCGCGCGAAGCGGTAGCGCCCCGCGGCGGAATCCAGCGCGAAGTCCACGCCGAGGAGCGGCGTGGGCGCGGGCGGAGTGAGATCATCCGCGTCACCCCCGCCGACATAGGTATGGGAATTCCCGAGCTCCCCTTGAACCTCGCCGATGAGGTAATTCAAATCCTCCCGGGAGCCGACGAGCGGCAGGAGCTTCGCGTAGGCATCGTGAACCGCCTGCCAGTTCACGCCGTTCATGCGCGGGTTGACGAACAGGTCGCGCTCGAGCCGCCACGCGTTGTTGAACATCTCGGCCCATTCCTCGGTGGGCAGGATACGCATCTGCATGTGTGATAGATCGAGCGGGGTCGGCTTTCCCTGGCCGTTGGCATCGACGAGCTCGTAGCGCTCGCCCGGTCCCGTTCTCTTGTAAAGCACTTTCGTGCCGTCGGCCGACAGGCTGTAATCGCTCAGATCCTCGACGACCGTGGCGTCCTTGCGCGCGGTGAGGTCGTAGACGTGCAGCACCGGCTTCTGGCCAGGAAGGGCACCCTCGATCATCTGCGGCGCGGTCGTCTGATAGAAGATCTTGTCACCTCGTGCGTCGAGGCTGGCGATATCCGCCGCGGGGATCGGTAACGGGACCGCGCGCCCCACGAGTCCGTCGAAGTCGATCTCGATGGGCGCGGAGGCGCCCGGTTTCCAGGGTGCGGGCTTCGGCTTCTCGGACTCGACGGCGCCCTCGTCCGAGCGCGGCGCGAAGGGCGAGGGCACGCTCTTGCGCAGAGTCGCGATGTAGATGCCGTCCATCTCGAGCATGGCCGCATCGAACTCGACCTCGCTCAGGGTCGGGTTCTCGTGGCGCGAGGCGACGAAGTAGAGATACTTGCCGTCCGGGGAAAACACCGGGTTGAAGTCGTTGCCGAGCGGATCGGAGAGGCGCTGCGCCTTGGCGGACTCGAGGCCGTAGATCCAGAGGGCTCTCTGCTGGTTGGGCTGGGTGAGGCTGTAGGCCAGCCAGCGTCCGTCGGGCGAGAAGCTCTGGTCGTGGATCTCGCTGTAGATGTCCTCGGCGACCTGTGTCGTGCGGCCGCTGGCGACATCGAGCATCCAGAGCCGGTGATTGCCGTCGGCGAAGGAGAGATGCTTGCCGTCGGGCGACCAGACCGGTGTATAGAGGAATCCCGTCTTGAAGCGCGTGAGGATTCTCTGCGGACCGCCCGCGGCGGGACGCGTCGCAATCTGCTGCTCGCCATCGATATCCGTCGTGTAGGCGATGGTCTTGCCGTCGGGCGACCAGCTCGGGTGATCCTCGTCGGCGTTGCTGGTGTCGGTGAGGTCGCGCGTTGCCCCGTACTGGGCTGGCAGGCTGAAGAGGTCGCCCCGCGCCGAGAACAGCGCCCGTTTGCCATTCGGTGCGAGCGCGTAGTCGGTCTGCTGGGCGGTGTCGCGCTCACGGATGTATTGGCTCGCATCGAGGAAGCGTGGCCCGGTGCGCACACCGTCATCCGGCACGCTCACATCGAGCCGGTGCAGCTGCTCGGCGGGCAGATCGAGGACCCAAAGCGAGCCGCCCTGCTGGAACACGATGCCGGCCGCCCGATTCTGCTCGGCGCTCAAGCTCGGAAAGTCGATGTCGTAGTCGGTGAAGTGGGTGACCTCGCTGAACTTTCTGCTGTCGAGGTCGTATGCCCAGAGGTTCATGCGCCGCGCCGCGTCGCGATCGGAGAGGAAATAGATCTTGCGTCCGTACCACATGGGGGAGGTGTCGTTGCCCGTCCAGGTCGTGATGCGCTCGAGCTTGCCGGTGGGGAAGCGGTACGTGTACACATCCTGTGCCATCCCGCCGTTGTAGCGCTTCCAGGTGCGGAAGTTGCGGAAGATGCGGTTATAGGCGATCGACTCGCCGTCCGGGCTGTAGGTCGCGAGGCCGGCGCTGTCGAGCGGCAGCGGAGTCGGCAACCCTCCCCCGACGGGCACCCGGTACAGCCGCGGCGCCATCACGTGCTCGGCCATGCGGCGGGAGAGAAACACCACGTCCTTCGAGTCTGGCGTCCAGGTGACGACCAGGTTGTCCGGACCCCAGCGATCGGGGGCCTTCTCGACCACGTCCGAGTGGAATGTCAGCCGCCGTGCCGCCCCGCCGCCGCTCGGGATGACGTACACGTCCTGATTGCCCTGGTAGCTCGCGGTGAGCGCAATCCAGCGCCCGTCCGGCGAGAAGCGTGGCATCAGGTCGTAGCCGGCCTCGGCCGTCAACCGCCGCGCGACGCCACCGGTGCGCGGCACGGCCCAGAGATTGCCGTGCGCCTCGAAGGCGATCGTGTCTTCGTACAAGGTCGGGAAACGCATGAGCGTGCGCTCAGCCGCGCGCGCCACGCCGGGCTGCGCGGGCGCACCGAGCAGCAGCGCGCAGGCGATCACGACCGGAAAGCCTCTACGGCTCACACCCCAGATACTCATGTTGGATCCTTTCGCTTTCTGAACCAGTCGTGCGCCAGCCTTCAGCGCAGGATCTGATTGAGCAAAGCGGCGAGTCGGGCACCGGCGAGCAGCAACCGCTCACGCACGACGCGCTCGGCCGCGCGCTGATAAGCCTCGTTGAGAACCACGACACGGCGCGGCACGGTGTTGCAGGCGAACTGCGGATAATGATAGGCGACGAGGCGAGCAAGCTGATGGGATTCCCAGGCCCACGACTGCGGGTTACCTTGGCCTCGGCTGTGACGCAGCGCTTCGGCCTCGATCGCGAGCATCGCCACGTCGGGGGGCGGGCGCCGGGTATTTCGGGTCTGCAACGCGAGCCGAACGAGCTCGTTGTCCCAGACGGCGTGCAGCTCGGTGCGGCCGCGGGTACGCACCCCCGCAAGCACCACCCGGACGGCGTTGCCTCCCTCGTCGCCGTTGTCAGCGGCGTGGAGCGGCTGGTGAATGTCCCCGACCAGGTGGACGACCCACTTGAGGGCTTCGTTCCGCTCACGATGCGGCACGCGATTGTTCGCCAGGATCCCGATCCAATGCTCGAGCTGCGCCGTGTTGCACTCACCGTCCCGACAGTACTCGCTGCGCGGCGCCGTGCCGCAGAGCGGGATGTTGTCGTAGTGCCAGGCGGGATGCGAGGCAGGCGTACCGCGGATCTCATCGGCCCAGGTCGAGACCTCCTCGAGCGTCGTTCG
>JASHUC010000242.1 GCA_030040235.1 Gammaproteobacteria bacterium
TAACAACAGGGCGATGAACGGCAGCTGCCGGCCGACCATCGCGCCGAGGGTCACATCCGAAAGATGCGTGACGGCACCGAGCGTGGTGATCGGCACGCCGAGCGCTCCGAAGGCGACCGGCGCAGTGTTGAAAATCAACGTGAAGACGAGCGCATCCTGAGGCTCGAAGCCGAGCATGATGAGCAACGCGCTCGTGATGGCGACGGGTGTCCCGAAACCCGAGATACCCTCGAGCAGTGCACCGAAGCAGAATCCGATCACGATCAGAACCACTCGCCGGTCATCCGGCAAGTGACCGAGCACCCAGTCGCGAAATGCGGCGAAGCGCCCCGAGACGACGGCGATGTTGTAAAGCAGGAGGGCATTGACGACGATCCACATCACCGGCCAGATGGCAAACACGAACCCGGCGGCAAAGGAGTTGAGGGCAAGCGCGATCGGGAAGCGCCACAGGAGCACCGCGACGGCCAGACCGACGATGGCCCCTCCGAGGGAGGCGACCCAGGCCGGATAGCGGAGCACGCCGAGCAGAATCAGGACGGTCGCGATCGGAAGCGCAGCGGCGATGAGGGACAGCCACAGGCTACCGGCGAGCGGGGTCAGGAGCTGGTTAAACAACTTGGCGGGTGGGCGAAGAGTAGTCGGGAAATGCAGCGCTACGGCAATACCGGGTCGAGCATACGGGATGTACACCTTCGGCGTCGCGGTGCGTTATGCAACCCAGGAGTCGGGACGATGCTCGTTTCGAAGGGCGTACTGCTGATCGCCTTGGCGGCGACTTTCCCTGGTGCAGCGCAGGCGGCCGCGCCCGCGCCGCCGCAGCCTGCGCATTGGGTGAAGAAGAAAATTAATTTTAGCTATCTTGGGTTTACCACCCATTATTCGTGTGAGGGTTTAACAGACACGGTCCGCTACGTCCTGCTCGAGCTCGGTGCCCGCAAGTCGGATCTCAACGTCCACGAGTTCGCATGCACCGCGCGGCTCGGCGAGCCGACCCCCTTCCCGGGAGTCGCGGGGACGTTCTACGTGCTCGAGCCCCTTGCTCCCGAGCAGGCAACCCGCCCGAGCGGGACCGAGGGCATCGTGCCCGCTCACTGGCAGCCGGTGGACGTTCGCTTCCATCGTCTGGAGACGGGAGAGGGCATGTCCGGCCAATGTGAGCTGCTCGAGCAGGTCAAGCAGCACATCCTGCCGCTCTTTGCGGCACGCAACGTGCAATTCAAATCGCTCTGCGTTCCGCACGAGCTCTTCGCGGGCGGAACGAGTCTCAAGGTGGAGGTCTTGGTGCCCGACAAGGGGAGCGCTGGTCCCACCGGCAGCCCAGGGCCGGCGGGCTGACGGGGCACGCAGAGTACAATAGGCAGCGGGATCCTTTAGGTGTCGAGCGGTTCGGGAGGTGTTCTCCATGCAAAATTCGCTACATCGACGTTTGTGGGCGCGGCCCCAGCTGCTCGCCGCGATTCTGATGGCGACCGGGGTTGGCACCTTCATCACGACGCAGGCGGCGGCGCAGACAGCGGCAGGCGCGGCACCCGAGGCCCACGCCTTACTTGCGCAGGCCGATACCCCGGCGAATGCCGCCTCCACCGCGGAGAATGCTCAACCTGCCCGCTGGACCAAGAAGAAGATCTTCTTCATCTACGAGGGGATCATGACCACCTACTCGTGCGAAGGACTGACCGAAGACGTACGCCACGTCCTGCTCGAGCTCGGTGCGCGCAAGTCGGATATGGACGTGCGCGAGACGGGCTGCCCGGGAGTGTTCAACGCGCAATCGCAGCATCCGGCCGTCGCGGGGACGTTTTACGTGCTCGAGCCCGTTCCATCCGAGCAGCCGGAAAGTCCGAGCGCTGCCGCAGGCACCGTGGACGCTCACTGGCAGCCTGTGACGGTGGACCTCGCCAAACCGGGGCGTAATGTGAACGGCCAGTGCGAGCTGCTCGAGCAGTTCAAAGCGCGCGTTCTTCCCCTGTTTGCGACGCGCGATGTGAAGTACGAATCGACGTGCTCGCCGCGCCAGGAGATCGTGGGTGGCACGAGTCTGCGTGTGAAGGTGCTGATGCCCGATAGGGCGGGCTAGCAGAAACTCGCGCCGGGAGCTCAATCCCGTACGGACAGGACGAGCTTGCCTCGGGTGTGTCCCTGACGGTTGAGCTCCCACGCCTGCGCCGCCCGGCGCAGCGGGAACACACTCTCGACGCTCACGTGGTACTGGCCCGTATCGGCGAGCGCGGCGAGGTTGCGCAGGTAGGGAGCAGCCGGCTGACCGCCGCTCGAGCCGGGTGCGACGCAGCGGATCCTCTGAGCGGCGCAGCGCTCCACGGGCATCGGCCCGACGAGCGAGACGAGGACGCCGCCGGGCTTGAGGGTGCTCATGGCTCGGATTCCGTCGTCCTGATTGACCGTGTCGAGGACCACGTCGAGGTCCTTCACCTTCTGCTCGAACGGGCCCGCCGTGTAATCGATCACTTCATCGGCGCCGATCGAGCGCAGAAACGATGCGTTGCTCGCCGATGCCGTCGCCACGACGTATGCACCCTGCGCTTTGGCAATCTGCACGGCCGCCGACCCGACGCCTCCGGCGCCGCCGTCGACCAGGATGCGCTGCCCTTTGAGCAGATGCGCCACCTCGATGAGTGAGCGCCACGCCGTGATGCCGGCCACCGGAATGCCCGCCGCCTCCTCGAAGGAGAGCGCCGCCGGCTTGGGCCCGACGAACTCGACCGGCGTGACGGCGTACTGCGCATACGCGCCGTGGGGCGGACGCGTGAGCGCGACGACGGCATCGCCCGGCTTCCAGCCGGAAACCGCAGGGCCGACCGCATCGATGACCCCCGAGGCATCGAGGCCGAGGATCGGTAGGGGACCCATCGCGCTCGCCCTGCGAGCCATCTTCCAGTCGGCGGGGTTGATGGCGGCCGCGCGGATCCTGATCCGCACCTCCCCGGGGCCCGGTACAGGCCTCGGAACCGTTCGCATGACGAGATGTCCGTCGCTGAGCACGAGCGCCTTCATGCTCTGGCCGCCGGCGGCCCCAACCGCGAGCGGGCGCAAGAGAAGCGCCAATGGCACGCCGAGGGTGAGGCCGGCGAGGAGGATGAGGCGGGCACGGCACCGGCCGCTGCCGGCCCGTTCGGGAATGGCTGCCAGGGGCGCGTTGCCGGGAAATGAGGTGTTCATGAGGGGCTCAAGGCTACAGCACGCCCAATCCGGCGCCTATACCGGCACTCCCGCGCGTCCGGCGGCGAAGGGACCCGACGGGGCGCAGCCGATTCGCGCTATTTGAGGCCTGCCATCTCGGTCGCGAGCAGCAGCGCAAACGCACCGCCACGCGGGTCCGGGCCAAGAATGGCGGCGCGCTGCAGATAGTCCTCGAGCGTTTTCGCCTGCGCGGTGGATTCGCACACATCGACCAGGCGGCCGTCGCTTCCCGTGCGCATGAGCAGCGCTTGCCAAGCGCGCTGCACGGCATCGCCGTACGGCGCGCGCGGCAGCCAGCCGCGCTCGACCCCGCGCAGCATCGCGAAGGCGATCATCGAGGTCGCGGAGAACTCCGAGTAGCTGCCGCGGTAGTCGATCACGTTGCGCCACATACCGTCCGCGTCCTGAAACTCGAGGAGCTTCGCCATGTGCGCCTGGTATGCGCGCAGCAGTTCCTCGTAGGCCGGATGGCTGGGCGGAAAGTCCGACAGCGTGAGGGCGAGACCGATCGCCGCAAATCCGTTGCCGCGTCCCCAGGCAGCCTCGGTCCCGGGGTGGTGGCGGTACAGGCCATCGGGGCGCAAGTCGAGCCTGCGCATGAAGGCGATGTGGCGAGCCGCCATGTCGAAGTACCGGCGCTCCCCCGTGAGCGCGCCCGCCTGCGCGAGGATCACGGTCCCCATGAAGAGTGAATCACTGAACCCGTTGTGAAAGGGCATCGCCTCCTTCATGCGGCCGTCGGGCCCGAAGCCGAACGCGGCCGCAGCCTCGAGGCGCGCGAGGTAACGCGGATCGTGCGTGCGCCGCGCCAGCGCGCCGAAGATGATGTGCCCGGCGAAGACGAGTGAATTGGGCCGTGCGAGGCTATTGCGCGAGCCGTCGACGTATGGCTGTACGAGCTGCTCCACCTCGGCGAGGTGCCCGAGACGCAGCTGCCCCTCGAGGGCGATCGCATTGATATAGATCGGCAGGGCGAAGTTGTGCCCGTAGTGGCGCGCGAGCTCGCGGGCGAGCTCGAGGGGCGAGCGGGCTCTGCGGCGGTCCATCTCGCGGTCCGCCTCGGAAGGTCTCACATCATCCGCACGCAGCCGCGCCAGATCGCCCGGGCGGAACCCGACGCGCGCCGGGATGCGACCCACCTCGGCGGCTGCGTCGTGTTCGAGCGCGTGAGCCAAGCCGTACGGGTCGCGCCCTGCGATGAGCACCCGATCGGGGGCGTGGACACCGATCCAGCGCCACAGCGCGAAGGACTCCGGATGGTCGCGGTACGCGGTCCCCTGCGGCGGGAACTCGAGAGAGGCCGCGGCCGGATTCGCGAGCGGGATGGCGATGATGCGCAGGGCGCGGCGCTCTTGCGGCTCGCGCTCGTAGGCCTCGAGGGCGCGCCGCACCACTGCGACGCTTGGGCCGGGGCCACTCAAGCCACCGATCAGGAGGATTGTCGGCGCCGCTGCCGAGCGGGCCGGGAGCGTGCGGCCCTCGATGAGGACGTTACCCGCGCCGAGCCCGATCGCGAGCGATCGGGCGGCGTCTTGCTCGTGAGACGGGGGCGCTGCGGCGTGCAGCGGGAGTGCTACGAGCAATGCCAGGACAGCCGCCGCCGAGGCCGGTCGCATCTCAACGGCGCTCCCGTGCGCGGCGCGGTCAGTGGACCTGTGGCACGTTGATGGGACCACTGCGCGCCCGGCGCGTCGGATCCCCGAGAATCTTGCCGCTCGGCAGCCTCACCGAAACGAAAAGGCCGCCCTTGGCGCCGTCGCGCAGCGGATTG